>WJMR01000101.1 GCA_014727845.1 Ignavibacteriales bacterium | reverse complement strand
GTCGTCGCCGTCGGCGAGGCGGCGCGGGAGTTCCTCGCCGTCGCGCCCGAAGCGACCGCCGACGAACGCGATAAGATGTTCGAGCGATTCCACGAGTTCTACGCGACCGTATTCGAGCAAAACGAGGCGCTACCGAATCTGACGAACGACGAGTACGAGGCGGCGCTCGAGGCGGCGACGGGCGGAGAGAATCCCGACGGCGCGAAGACGCTCGAGACGATCAACGCCAACGGGTTTATCGTGTGGGCGGTCGAGGGCTCGGAGCTTCGCATAGAGCCGAACCCCGAGTATATCCGCGAGACGTTCGGCGAGTATCTCTCCGACGCCGCGGCGGAATACGTCGCGACGCTCGAGTTCGTTCGAGACAACCCGCCTCGGACGGACGTGTACGCGGACTTGAAGAACGCCGAAGCCGCGCTCGTGAAATACGACGCGTACCTTTCGTCGCACGACGGATCGGCGTTCGCCGATAGGGCGAAGGCGGAGCGCGCGAAGTTGCTGCGACTCTATCTCGGCGACGCGTACGAAAGCGACTTCGGCTACGGTAAGACGGTCTATAGCGACGGTAAGATGACGACCGAGGGGCGCGCGATGTTTCTGACGTTCGCCAAGAACAACCCCGGCTCCTATAGCGCCGAGAAGGCGCGCGAGTTCGTCGGCGTCGTCTCCACCGACGACGGGCGCCTCGGCGAGAACGCGCGGGCATGGTTGGCCGCGCTCGGCGAGTAGCCGCCGCGATATCCGACTACGACGCGCTCGGCTTCCACGCGAGGTCGAGCGCGTTTCGTTTGTGAGAGCCGATCTCCGCGCTACGTCCGAGCAAAATCCCCGCGAGTTTAGTATCTTACCAAAAACCCAAAGACGCGATGGAAAACGTTTCGTTCCGACGAATGAAAATCGGATTGGCGGTCTTGGTCGCCACGATCCTCTTCGGCTCCGCGGGCTACGTGGCGGTGGAGGGGTTCTCTCCGTTCGACGCGCTGTATATGACGATCATCACCATCACGACGACGGGGTTTAAGGAGGTGCACTACCTTTCGGACGCGGGACGGGCCCTCACGCTTGTCGTGTTGGTTGCGGGCTTGGGCAGCATCGGCTACTCGGGCGGATCCGCCGTGTTCTTAATCGTCGAATCGAAATTCTTTTGGAGAAGACGTATGCAACGCCAAATCGACGCGCTCGACGATCACTATATTATTTGCGGCTACGGGAGGATGGGCCGCGCCATCGCTCGCGTGTTGCGAGAGGCGGGCGTGGAGTTCGTCGCCGTCGAAAGCGAGGAAACGAACGTCGAGCGCATCCGCGAGCAAGGGTTCCGGCACGTGCACGGCGACGGCACGGACGACGACGTTCTCCAAGAGGCGGGCGTGGCGCGTGCGAAAGGGTTGGTCGCCGTGCTCGCCAACGACGCCGAGAACGTGTTCGTCACCCTCTCGGCGAAGGTGCTGAATCCCGACATCTACGTCGTCGCGCGCGCCGTCGAGGAGGAGACCGCCGTCAAGCTCGAACGCGCCGGCGCCGATAGGGTCGTCAAGCCGTACGAAGTCGGCGGCGTAAAAATGGCGGAGCTGCTTTTACGACCGGGCGTCACCGAGTTCATCGATCTCGTCTTCGGCGCGCACCAAGTCGAGCTCGGCATCGAGGACGTAACCGTCAAACCGAACAGCGACCTCGTCGGGAAAACGTTGGTGGAGTTGCCGCTTCGAGACAAATACAACATTACCGTCGTCGCCATCTACCGCTCGGAAGGCGAGTTCCTCTACAATCCTCGCAGCGACGCGCGCATCAACGCGAACGATCGCGTCGTCGCCATCGGCGGCAAGGAGGACCTCGCGCGCTTCGACAAGGTGTGCCTCGGCGAGTCGAACGTGTAAGGATAGCATGAACATTGTGGTTCGATATTTCCTCGTCGCCGTCGCGTTCGTCGTCGTCGCGTCGTCGCAACCGATCGAGAACGACTCGGTTGTCGTCGTGCCGGGAGAAGAGTACGCCGCGGGCGGATTCCATCGCGCCTTCTTCGGCGACGGGTGGCGCGATCTATGGACGACGCCGATCAAAACGCCCGTTCTCGATCTCGATACGACGGGCGGGGGCTTGACGCCCTTCGAAGTGGGCGGCGGCAAACAAACCTCGTCGCTCAAGCTTCGCGACGAGCGCGGACGCGAATGGAAGTTCCGCTCCGTCAACAAAGATCCGGGCCGCGCGCTCCCTCGCGATCTCCAAAACACTATCGCCGAGGATTTAACGAAAGACCTCATCGGCGGATCGATGCCCCTCGCGCCGATCGTCGTCGCGCCCTTGTTGGAGGCGGCGGGCGTCCTCCAGCCCTACCCCGCGCTCTACGTGATGCCCGACCACCCGCGGCTCGGCGAGTTCCGCGAACGCTTTGCGGGGATGCTCGGCACCTTCGAGATCCATCCCGACGAAGGCGAGGACGATTCGCCCGGTTTCGAGGGATCGCGGAAAGTCGTCGGCGGATTCTCCATCTACGAAAAACTCGCCGAACACCCCAAGCACAAAGTGGACGCGACCGAATATCTCAAAGCCCGTCTGATGGACGCGTTCGTGCACGACTACGACCGCCACTCCGACCAATGGCGTTGGGCGATGTTCGAGATCGACGGGAAGAAGCGGTGGAAGCCGACGCCGAAGGATCGCGACCGCGCCTTCTCGCGGTTCGACGGCTTCGTGCCGAGCGTCCTCGTACTCGCCGTGCCGCAGTACTGCCATTTCGAGAAGGAGATATCCCCCGCGCTCGACCTTACGTGGAGCGGCCGTTTCGTCGATCGCCGTTTCCTCTCCGAGCTCTCGCGCGCGCAATGGGACTCGGTCGTCTCGTTTGTGCAAACGCGGATGACCGACGAGACGATCCGCGACGCCGTGAAACGCTTGCCCCCCGAGGCCTACGAGCTCGTCGGAGAGGAGCTGGCGGAAACGCTGATCGCCCGCCGCGAAGGATTACCCGCGTTCGCCGCGGAGTTCTACTTACTCGTCAACGAGATCGTCGAGATCTATGGCACGGAGGAGGAGGACTTGCTCGTGATCGAACGCCTCGACGACGACCGAACCGAGGCGACGATGTGGCGGTGGGACGAGGACGACGACCGTCCGAAAGGCGAGCCGCGTTTTCACCGGACGTTCTCAAACGACACGACATTCGAGATTCGCGCGTTTATGT
>WJMR01000100.1 GCA_014727845.1 Ignavibacteriales bacterium | reverse complement strand
GTCCAGCTCCTCCTCGACGACGAGCGCATGGTCGAATCGGTAGATCACGTAACGCCCCGCCGTGTCGCCGTCCGAGGCGGGCGTCGGCGCGTCCCATTGGAGCGCGTCGATCGGTTTATCGGGCAATCGAGCGAAGCGCGCGTTTTGCGGCGCGTTCGGCTTCAGCGTGTCCCCCCACTCAAACACGGGCGGAAGGGCGGGATACCGATAGAAATTATTCTTCAGCGAGTCGGCGAATCCGAGGGGATTATCGAGCAAGCCGTCCCATACGCGGAAGAAGACGCTGCCGGTCGTCTTCGCGTTCGAGCGATCCTCGTTGACTTGGTTCGGCATCTCGTTCGCCGTCCAATCGGTGATGCGGTAGGCGCCGTGCCCGGGATAGAAATGCCTGCCGCCGGCCTCGCATTGATCCGCCCACCAGCGGCTGAGTTTTATGTAATCCTGGCCCCCGCCGATTTTCCAATAGCACTGCGGCGTTAGGTAATCGACCGATCCGTCCTGCAACCACGCGATCGCGTCGCAGTAGATTTGCGAGTACGCGTCCATCCCGACGATTCCGCTCGGAACGCCGTTCTTCCAGATGCCGAACGGGCTGACGCCGAACTTAACATACGGCTTGGCGGCGTGAACGCTGTCGTTGACCATTTGCATAAGGATGTTGACGTTGTCGCGCCGCCAATCGCTTCGGCTTGTGAATCCGCGCGAGTAGTTTTGGAACGTGGCGTCGTCCTCCAGCAACATACCGCTATAAGGATAAAAGTAATCGTCGAAGTGTACGCCGTCCACGTCGTAGTTCCGTACGACGTCCATAATCACGCTCGTCACATATTCGCGCACATCGGGCAATCCGGGGTCGAGCATCCGCAAGCCGTCTTTTACGAACGTCCATTCGGGGTGTTCGGAGGCGACGTGCTCGGCGCTCAGCGCATAGGAACCCTCGCTCCGTTCGGCGCGATAGGGGTTGAACCACGCGTGCAACTCCATCCCGCGCTTGCGGCATTCCTCGATCGCGAAGGCGAGCGGATCGTAATACGGATCGGGCGCCTCGCCTTGACGCCCCGTCAACCAATACGACCACGGTTCGTAGGCGGAGTTGTAAAACGCGTCGCATTCCGTCCGCACTTGGAACAACACGACGTTGACGTTGAGTTCGTGCAAGCCGTCGAGAATCTCGACCAACGCGGCTTTCTGCGCTTCGGTCGTTTGTCCCGAGGAGGGGGGCCAATCGAGGTTGACGACGGTCGCCAACCACGCGGCGCGGAACTCGCGCTTTGGCGCGTCGGATTGCGCATACACGGCCGCCGTTAACGCCGCGGCTATCAGGGCGATAGTAATTGTCTTTTGCATATCGGTTTCCGTACTCTAACTATAACAAACGGTATTGTATTTTATGTAAGTTATACCATAACAAGTTCTCGCGCAACGTCGCGAAGGAAATCCCTCGTACGGCGGCTACCGTTTCCGCCGACGCCCCGCGAGCGCGTTGCGCTCGTAGAAAACTCCGTCTTCGTATCCTTGGATGTCGGCGTTCTCCTCCGCGAGTTCGAGCCGCTTGACCGCGAGCGCGGCGTACCGCTCGTCAATCTCGACGCCGAGATACGCTCGCCCCAGTTTCTTCGCCGCCGCGGGTCCCGCGCCCGAACCGCAAAAAGGATCGAAGACGAGATCGCCCCGACGACTCGACGCGAGGATCAACTTCGCCATCAGTTTTTCGGGCTTCTGCGCGGGGTGATCGGTGTTCTCGGGCATCGACCAAAAGGGAACGGTCACGTCGGTCCAGATATTCGACGGCGCGGTGAGTCGGTAGTCGCCGTCGGATTCGCGACGCCAATCCTTCGGCGCGCCGTTCTCGCGATAGGGCGCGATCACCTTCCGCTTTAGCCGGACGGCGTCCGCGTCGAAATAGTAATCGTCCGACTTAACGAAGAACCAGATATCCTCCGAACAGTTCTTCCAATTCCGCTTCGCCGCCCGCCCCTTCTCGCGCTCCCACGTAACCCGGTTCGCCGGCGTTAGCAACTTTTTCCCGACGCGGTGGATCGCCGACGACGACCGCCAGTCGCCGCAAATATACGCCGAGCCCGTCGGCTTAAGCGTACGAACGAGCGGCGCCAACCAACGCTCGAGCCATCGCTCGTAGGCGTCGTCGTCGAGTTTGGCGAAGCTCGCCGCGCCGAATTTCTTATCTATATTATAAGGGGGATCGACGACGAGCAGATCGACGAATTCGTCGGGAAGAAGCGGAAGGAGTTCGAAAAGATCTTGTCGGATAATCGAGTCGCGGAGTTCGTCGGGCGAAGCGGGTGTGGCGAACGAGCGCGTTTTTCCGACGAGGCGCTTCGTCTCCGCCTCGTCGATTTCGAGCGTTCGATTCCGAGGGGCGCGCGGTCGTTCGCGGGCGCTCATCGGCAGTAGAGGTCGCGGGCGACCTCGGCTTCCCTACTCCCCAGCTCGACGGCGCGCTCAATGTCGGGGCACGCGCGGTCGTTCATCCCGAGCGAGATGTTCGAGTAGGCGCGAAGCAAGTACGCGTCCACAAAATTCGGATCGACGTTCAGCGCGGCGCCGCAATCCTCGATCGCCTCGCGAAAAGAACCGAGTTCGTAGAGCAATCGCGCCCTCGCCAAAAACGCGCGCGCGTAGTCGGGGCGCGCTTCGACGAGTTCGTTGAGAAGGACGTAGGCGGAGTCGATCTTCCCCGCCGTCGCGAGCGCGGCGCTCAACGCGATCACCGTCTCGGGAGCGTCCGGCTCGATTTCGAGCGCGGCGCGCAAATCCTCCGCGGCGCGGGCGTACCATCCGACGTCGGCGTAGAGCTCGGCGCGGTCGAAGTAGAGCGCGGTGTTCGACGAATCGTAGGTTAACGCCTCCTCGATGTAATCGACGGCGGCAAAGTAGTCGTGCAGAGCGCGGCTCGTTTTCGCGGCGAGTCGGTACGACTCGATCGACGTCGGGTCGTAGGCGACGGCGGCGCGGGCGTCCTCGAGCGCGCGATCCAAAATTCCGTATTGATAGAACGCCTCGCCTCGCAGCCGCAACGCTTCGGGATCTTTTGGCTCCAACGCGACGAGTTTATCGAAACAATCTATCGCGGCGCTCGCGTCCCCGACGCGCAGCAAGATCTCGCCCTTAAGCTTGTGGGCGGCGGCGCCGGCGGAGTCGAGCGCGATCGCCGAATTGACGATGGCGATCGCCGTTTGATATTCGCCGAGACGGTAGGCGCTGTCGGCGCGAACCAGCGCGCGTTCGTAGGGGGTTTGCGAGAAGAGGGGCGCGACGAGAAGCGCCGCGAGCGCGAGCGATTTGATCATCGTACCGTCGTTCTAATTCGGATTGTTCTCGCCGTCGGAAGGGTCATTGAACGACGGCGGTGTCTTGACAAATGGTGTGATACGCTTGGGCGGCTTCGGCATGCCCTTTTTTCATCGCGCGCTCCACGTCCTTGCATCCTGCATCGACGTCGCCGAGCCGATACCGCGCCACGCCGCGCGCGAAGTAGGAGTCGGCGTCGCCCGCGTCGAGCGTGAGCGCCTTGTCGAAATCCTCGATCGCCTCGCGGAGCCGACCCATCTTGTATTTCGTCATACCGCGATAGTAGTACGCGCGCGGGTCGTCTTGCCGCTCGTTAAGCGACCGATTGAAAAATTTCAGCGCGCGTTCGTATTCTTCGTTCTCGAATTCGATTACGCCCGTCTGAAAAAGAGTCTCGGCGTCCTGCCGCTGTTGGCAGG
>WJMR01000099.1 GCA_014727845.1 Ignavibacteriales bacterium | reverse complement strand
CGTTCAAGTCGAAGTCGATGAACTTCGTGAACACTGTGTCGCCGGGATCGAGATAATACACCGCGTTGTGCGCGGCGGCGTCGGTCGCCTTCGAGGAGATCACGTAGAGCCGACCGTTCGCGTCGAGGTCGCATAAGAACGGACGCACGACGTTCGAGTCCTCTTCGGGGAAGTGGAGTTGTTGCGTATAGCTCCACTCCTGCGCGCTCGCAAACGACGTCAACGCGAAGACCGTCGCGAGAATTTGAAATAGTAATGATCGTTTCATGTTCGCTCCTTGCTAATACGTTTTCCGTGTTGATCGCTCGCGGAACCGATTAGTCGTGAACCGTACGGGGCGCCGCACGACGCCCCGAGGGTACGCGACGTTTCGTCGCGATACGCTATTTCAAGAACAGCATTTTTTTCGTTTCCATATAACGCGCGCCGTTCGCCCCCACCGCCTCCATCCGATAGAAGTACACGCCGCCCGCCAAACCGCTCGCGTCGAACGAGAACCGATGAACGCCCGCGTCAAACGCGCCGTCCGCCGGGGTCGCCGCCTTTTCCCCGAGAACGTTGAAGACCGTCAGCGTCACATGCGCCGCGTCGGCGAGGCGGACTTCTATCGTAGTCGAAGGATTGAACGGATTCGGATAGTTTTGCGCAATCGAGAACTCGCTCGGAACCGTCGCCACGATACGCTCGTCGCACACGCCGACCGTCGTCGTGTCGTTCGTGAACGCGGCAACGCCGTTGTTCGATCCGAGAATGTAGAAGCGGTACGCGCCCGAAGCGGAATCGACGATTTGGTAATCGACCGCGCCCGCCGCGTTCAAGTTCGCCTCCGAACCGATGGCGGGCGAGAACCATTGGATGAACGCGTTCTCGTCGCCCGCGGTTACGTTGACGACCGTGAGGTTCTCCGCGTCGCCCGACGCGTCTTCGTCCGCCTCGTAGGTGAGGATGTACTTCTCGCCCGCGCGTTCGAAGTATTTGACGTTCGTCGCCGCGCTCGCCACTACGCTCGTGGAAACGGAATCCACCAACGCGCCGGTCGTGTCGTAGCGTACGAGGGGCGTTCCGTAGGACTTATAATAGAACGTGCCATCGCCGACCGGCGCCGCGACCGGCGTCGTGGAAACGACCGCGCTATCGAGTGCGATCGTCGTCGGCGTAAACGTCGCACCGTTGTCGTCGGTCGTAAACTTGATCAGTTCCGCGCTTCCCGAAACGCCGGCGAAAATTTCGAGCGAATTGTCGTCGGTTCTACCCGAGACGGCGAACATATCGCCCATCCGCGCGCCGGATTGCGAAAAGGTCAGAACCTCGGCGGGCGCCGCGTCGTCCGCGTCCCACCGATAGACGACGAACGGATCGGAGCCCGCGTCGAGCGTCATATTGCAGACGAAGATCGCGCCGTCGTCGCTCACTTCCACGCCGTTCATCTTGAAGTAGCCGGGACGCGTTCCCAAACTCTCCGGCGCCGTCAGCGTGTCGAGTAACTCGCCCGTCTCGGCGTCGTGATAGACGACGAGCGGTCCGCCCATCTTCGCCACCACATACACGCGGTCGTTCCCGCCTACGTTGCCGTACGCCATACCCCGCTCGGCGTTGGGGGAGAAGTATGCGGGGAGGTTGCCGTCCTTAACGGTGCGCGCCCACGCTTTAGAGAGCGGCTCCGCCCACACCACTTCGTAAAACGCCTCGGTCGGCTCGCTCGGCTCCCATCCCTCGCGATAGGCGATCGCTTGGATGTGCGCCGTGTCGATCACTTGGATCGGCGCGAGGTACTCGTTCGCCGAGGAATCCGGCGCGGTTCCGTCGGTCGTATAGTAAATCGTAACGCTGTCGGTGGCGCAATCCAACACGACGTCCGTCGTGTCAAAATACACGCCTCCCGCGGGTTGGAACGTGACGGGCGCCACCTTAAAGAGCGGCTCGAATGCGTACGCCGCCATACCGTTGTTCGTGCTCATCACAAACACAATGACGGAATCGGGAGCGGGACGCCAAACGTCCACGTCGCCCGCGCCGTTGCCGTTCGGATTGTCCCCGAGCGAGGGAGAAACGTATTGAAGCGCCGCGTTGTCCAAGCCCGTTGTAATATCGACGATCCGTGCGTTCTCGTTGCCCGCGCCATAGGCGAAGACGGCGAGGAACTCGCGGCTCCATCCGCTATAATACTCGAGCGACGACGTGCCGCCCGCCACCAACGAGGTGGGCACCGTATCAATCGCCGCGAAATCCGTGTCGTAGCCGATCACCGCCTCGCCTCCCGAGGTGGCGTAGAACATCGTCCCGTCGTCGTTCGCGCACACCTTCGGAGCGTTGCCGAACGCGCCGTTGTCTCGCGTGAGCGTATCGGCGACGAACGAGTTCCCGTTGTCGTTCGTCGTGAATCGATACACCGTCTCGCTCGAGGCGCCGGCGGCGTAGATCTCGATTGAATTGTCAATCGTCGATCCCGCGACGTGAAACTTGTCGCCGACTCGGTCCGACACGGGGAAGTCGATCACAACGCGCGCGGTGTCGAGCGTTCCGCCAAAACGATACACCTTGAAATTCTCCGTTCCGCCCGCGAGGTTGCACGCGAAGATCGCGCCGTCGTCGGAGACTTCGACGTCCATCAGCGCCAATCCAAAGTAGCCGCCCTCCACGTTCCGCATATCAAGCGCGCCGAGCGAGTCGCCCGTCGTCGCGTCGTGGTAAACGATCCCAACGCCGCCGTTGCGCGTGGCGACGAAGACAAAGTCCTGTCCCTCGACGTGTCCGTAACAGAAACCGCGCTCGGTGTTGTTCGCGTCGCTCCAATAACTCGGCAGCGTTCCTTGCGCGTCGGAGAGCTCCCAGAGAGGCGTTAACTGCGCGCGCGCCGCGCCCGAAAGAACGACAAGCGCCGCGAGGACGTTAACAAATTTAGTCATAGCAATACCCTTTTCGTGTGTGTGCCGTCGCGCCGAAATCCCCTATCGGCGTTATCATTGCGTAAAAAATTCCGATTCGCGCGCCGAAAAGCAACTACATCTTTAGGTAGCCGCTTCTTTTTACCCGTTTTGGGTTGGCGAGAAGAGCTCGCGCTCGATGATCGCTTCGGGAAGTCCGCCCTCGAGCGTCCACGCCGCCGCGTCGAATCGATGCCCTCCCGTTTGGGCAAACGGCAAGGCGACGCACAACCCGACGCCCGCCGCGCGTATGGCGAGCGCGCCGCTTTCGCTATCCTCAAACCCGACGACGCGATCGAACTCTTCCTTCCCGACGCCGATTTGATGAAGCGCTATGGCGTAGAGATCGCGGTGCGGCTTCAGTCGGATCTCGCTCGAGTCGCTCGCCGTAACGAACGCGTCGTACGCCGCGCGCGGATCGGCGAAGAAGTCGAGAACGCGGCGCCTCCGTTCGTCGGGAAGTTCCCACCCCTCGGCTTCCGCGCGGAGCTCGCGGAACACCACGTCCATTACAATCTCGGCTTCGTACCGGATCGACGAAGTGACCAACGCGATTTTCGCGGGCGCGCTCTCGAAGCGTTCGCCGAGCCGGCGTAGGGTCGCGCGGATCTCCGCGAGGGTCTTGCCCGGCGCCTCGCCCTTTTTCGAGCGGAAATCCTCGACGACGCGTTCGGCGAGTCGCTCGGCGTCCGCGCCCAATAAGCCCGTTATCAGCGTTAACGCCGGGCCCACTCCCGGCATCGGCTCCACGAGTTTTCTCTCGGGCTCCCCGAACAACGCCTCGGACACTTTGCGCGCGTCTCCTTCGGCGATCTTGCCAAGAATTTCGTGGTATCGCCGATAGTACACGTCCACTCCGAGTCGCGTCGCCGTGCGCTCGTCGAGCGCGGGCGCGTCGGCGAGATACTCTTTCGCGAATCGTCGCGCCGTCTCCTCGGCTTGCTCGGCGTCCATCAGTCGTTCACGAGTCTCCTCTGAAAACCACGCCGAGTCGGGCGCGCGTCCCCCGCTCGCGAACTTCAGATTTGCGAGGGTCTCCTCCCGTCGCGTTGCGTCCTTCCCAAACGCGAGCGTCCACAACGTCGCATAGGCGAACGCCGCGAGCGTCTTCTCCCTCGCGAACGAGTCGCCGTAGCGCCGGACCAGGTATTCGACGTGTTTCGTCGTGCTGTTGCCGATGACGTTTGGATAGTCGTCGTCCGAAAGCCCGCGCCACTCGCCGCTCGAACGACGCCCGCTCATCGCGCGGACCATATACTCGAGCGAGTGAAGGCACAACTCCTCGGTGGTGGTGGTCGTGCCGTCCATATCCATCACGGCGGCGCGGAGACCGTCTCGCGCTTCGGTTCGCTTCGGGGCGAGCGGCGCGACCTCGAACGACGCGTACACATAGTCGGGGTTGGCGATGATCGCGAACTCCTCGCCCGCGTCTCGGATTAGTCTCGCCGCCTCGTTCCGTTCGACGATATCGGTCATCGATCGCTTCTCTTTATCTTGAGTGTTTCAAACCCCGCGTCCAGTAGGCGTTTCGGCTCGTCGCGTTCTCGTCCCTCCGCGTAAAACCGCACAAGCGGCTCGGTTTCGGAAACGCGGACGAGCAACCATCGCGCTCTTCCTTCGAGCGTAAACTTCACGCCGTTGATTCCTCCTCGCGAGTCGAGGTACTTGTCCACGCGCTCGACGGCGTAGTCGCCGACGCGCTCGGGCGGATTATCGGACACACTCGGCAGCAACGTCGCGCGGTCGTCGCCGTCGTAGGGATGATCGACGCGGTCGTAGAAGACCTCGCCCATCTCGGCGCGTTTTTGTTCAAGCAGTTCGCTCACGTTTCTCGCGCCCGCCGCGCCCATCGCCGCGAGGAAGTGAAGCGCGGCAAGAGGTCCGTCGCGTTCGGGCACGTGCGCGCCGAATCCGTAGCCCCCGCTCTCTTCGCATCCGAACGCCGTCTCGCGCGCCAGCATTTCTTCGCACACATATTTGAAACCGACTTGCGCGTCCACCACCATGCGCCCCTCCCGCTCGAAGCGTTCGCGCAAACGATCCGTGACCGACGCCGTTTTGACGAGCGCGCCCGGTTCCTTTCTCACGTTGACGATATAGTCCGCGAGGAGGAGAATCGTCACTTGGGCGCTCAGCCACTCGCCGTTCTCACTCAAAACGCCCAGTCGGTCGGCGTCCCCGTCCGTCGCAAGTCCGACCATCGATTTATCGCTCCGCAGAATTTCCGCGAGCGGCCCGAGGTTCTTTTCAATCGGTTCCGCGGCGCGTCCGTAAAAGTCTTCTCGCGGCTCCCCGAAAATCGTGTGCGCGGAGAACCCTTGCCTCTCCAACACCTCTTCGATTATCCTTCCCCCGGCGCCGCCCATCGAATCGACGAGAACGCGACCGTCGGGAAACGATCCGAAATCGACGAGTTGCTCCAAGCGTTTTAGATAGTGCATCCGAAAATCCACTTCCTTGACCAATCGCGTGTCGCGTCTAATCGTCGTCGCCCCGACTCGCTCCTCCACCTTGCGCGTCTCCTCCGTTAAAAACGGACCTCCGTAGCTCGCCTTAAACTTCACGCCGTTGTATTCGGGAGGATTGTGCGAAGCGGTGATCATCGCGCCGGCGGAAAACTCGCGCGCCGCGACGGCGTAGGAAAGCGCGGGCGTCGGGATTATTTGGTTCGAGAGGAAGGCGCGCACGCCCGCCCCCGACAACACTTCCGCGAAGATCTCCGCGAACTCGCGCGACCGACGACGGTTATCATAGCCGATAGCCGCCTTGGGCGACGATTCCCGTTCGAGGATGTAATCCGCGAAAGCGCGCGCCGCAAGCGACACATTGTGCGAGGTCAGTTGGCGATCGATCAAACCGCGCCAACCGTCGGTGCCGAATTGAATCGGGTTTCGATTAGTCAAACGTCGTTCCTATAGTCAAAGATTAAACTTCAGCGCTTCGCGTATTTCCGCGTACGGCGCGTCCCGTAGCTCCACGCTCCGTTTGTTCGCGACGCCGACGATCGCGCCGCTCGCCTCTCCCGTCGCCGCCGCGATGGGCATCACCCGTATGGCGGCGTGCCCCTCGCGCGTCGAGGAGACGCATTTACCCGCCGCGAGTAAGTTGCGCGCGTCCTTAACGAACAACGCGCGTTTCGGAATCTCGTAGTACTCCCCCTCGGGGAGATCGTCCATCGTGTCTTCTTCGCCCGACTGTCCGTGGATATCCACGCCATAGCAACCGCGCGCCACCGCGTCGTCGAACTTCCTCGCCGAGCGCACGTCCTCGCCCGTCATCGCGTAGTCCCCGACGGCGCGCCGCGTTTCCCGCACGCCGAGCGCCGCGCCCGTCTCGATTAGTTCGGCGTTTTCAAATCCCGGAATCTCGCCGACGAGCAGATCGACGACTTGCCGAGTTTGCCGCCGTCCGTCGAACGCCGCGCGCGTCAGCCCCGAAGAAGTCGAGCCGTCCGCGTCGAGGATATTCGTCGTATTGAAGGACGCCTCGCCGCTCGACGGGAGCGTGGTGTAGAAAATGTACTTCACGTTCGGCGACAGCTTTCCCGCCGCCGTTGCGCGCTTCACGAAACTATAGTAGCCCGCAATCGAGAGAATCCGATTGAAGTCGAAATCGAAATCCATCCACTCCATGAAGTCGTCGGGATGCGCCGCCGCGTAGTCCGTCGCGCGTCGGACGTCAACGCCCCCCATCCGGAAAAAGAGCGTGAGCGCCTGCGTCTTACCCGTGCGTTCGTCGCCCTTGACGAAGGGCAAGCCCGCGAGGTAAACCACCTGCGCGTCGCCCGTCGCGTCCACGAAATACTTCGCCTCGACGCGCTCGGTTCCCTCGGGCGTTTCGAGAACGAGCGCCGTTATCGTCTCGCCCTCCCGCTCGACGCGGGTAACGGCGGATCCGAAGAGAACGTCCGCGCCCGCCTCTCGAAGGAGGCCGTACGCCGCGCTCCGAAACGCCGCCGCCGAAAAGCCGTTGTCGATCATCCCGTTCAAGTCGCGCATCTTCTCTTCGAGCGCCTCGAAGACGCCGCGCGTCAACGTCTCGCCGCCCACGTCGTTCTTCATAAACGGCGAGACCATCCCCGCCGTCGCCATCCCGCCGACAAACGCGTGCCGCTCTACAAGCAGCGTCTTCGCGCCGAGCCATCCCGCCTTCGTCGCCGCCCCGAGCCCCGTAACGCCGCCGCCGACGACCACGACGTCGTAACGGCTTGTTTGTATGCTCGTCAAAACGCCTCCACGTTTCGTTCGACTCCCTCGGCGACGATGAAGGCGTTGTCTCGCTTGTATGGAACCTTCGCCAACCGCGGCGTCGCCAGAACTCGTTCCTCTTGCGCCGCCTCCACGAGGCGGTACACAATGTGCGACCGCGACGGCGCGGCGTACACCCGTCCGCCCCGCTCGACGACGAACCGTTGGAGCTCTCGAAGCGCCTCGTTTGCGCGGTTTTCAATCTCACGCTCCACGCGGGCGTCGAGGAGGAGCGTCATCAACGTGAGTCGCTCGTCGAATTGGAAGCGCTCGGCGGGAAGCCGGAAATCCGCGAGTCGATCCGACGCGCCCTCTATTATAATATTGTTTAAACTCGATTCAATCTCGCGCTTTCCTCCCGCCGCTTTCGTCGCAAGGAAGGTTTCCGAGGCGTCAAAAATCTTCTCCGCCGCCACGATCGCGGGACCTTCGGGTCCGTCGAGCGAGAGGAGCGCGGATCCGTTGAAGGAAATCTTTGAGACGCGCTCGGCGAACAGCACATCGTAGTCGGCGCCCTCCATGGCGTCTTGCGCGACCGACTTCATCGCCTCGGCGTTAATCGCCGCCCTTCCGTCGCGCTTCGCAAACACGCCGCGTCGCTCCCGCTCAATCGCCTCGTAGATGGCGCTTGTCTTCGGCTCGGCGACGTCGGTTCTCTGGAGCGCGGCGTTCGCCTCCGTAATCTCGCCGCCTCCGAACGGCGCCTCGTTAAGCGTCAAAACCGTCGCGCCCGCCTCCGCCTTCGCGCTCGCAAAGACCAACCCCGCGACGCTCGCGCCCACGACCACGTAGTCGTAGCGCGTCGCCTCGATCGTCCGTCGGTCGGGAATTCTCATTTCTTTTCCGCCGCCAACACGACGACCCTTTCGTCTTTCGCAATCGACTCGAGTTCGATCTCCACCATCGCCATAATCTGCGACTCCTTGATCAAGCCCGTCAGATCAATGATTTTCGCGGATCGCAGTAGATACAAGTCGGGCGGAAGCGCGCCCGCGTCGCCGAAGGTGGTGAGCCGCTCGATCAGGTCGTGCATCGCGCGTTTCGCGTCCGCCGCGTCGGTCTCCTCGACGAGGCAATCCTTCAGCCGAAGTCGTATCGTTCCCTCTTTATCGACGACGCGCGCGTCTCGCGATTTCTGTTTCACTAATCCGAAAAAGAATCGTCGCTCGACTTCGCACGAGACGGCGCGGAGGAACGACGTGGCGCCGACGACGTTCGCGCGTCCCGGTTCGACGCGCATCGACTTGGCGGCGATCCGAGTAATCTCCTTCTCGGATTTCTCCGCCCCCGACTCCTCCCGCGCTCGCATATCGCTCGACCCCGTCGCCGTGGCGACGACCTTTTTGTTCTTCGCATCCACTTCGACGGAAACCTCGATCGACTCGGGAACCGCGCCCATACCCGCCACCGACTCGAACGCTTCGCGTCTGAGCTCGAGTATATCCGCCTCGGTCGGTTCGAGTATCGATCGCTCGACCGAATCGCGAATCATTCCCAACGCCGCGCCAATGGCGGAAATCACCTCGGCGTCCTCGGCGATCCGATGCGGCAAACCAAGATACTCGCTCGCATAGGGCACGATCGCCGACGCGCCGCCTCCTCCACCGACCAATTCGACGAAGTCGGGATCGAGTTTGTACTCGCGCATCAATCCCTTAATCGTCGGCTTAATCTTCTCCGCCGCCCGTTCGAGAATCTCTGTCGCGATCGCCTTCGGTTCGCGTTTGAGCTTGCGCCCCAACGCCTCGAAGCACGTTCGCACCGCGCGCTCGTTCGCGGCGCCGTGCCCGACCGCCTTTACCAATCCGAGAAACGACGAGGCGCCCGTGGGTGTGACGGCGTAGTTTGCGGCGTCGTCGTCGGGAAGCTTGAGCGCGAGGTAGTCGTCGGGATCCCCCGGCTTTGGTTGGATCGACTCGAGCTCGACGTCGGAGAAATCCTCGTCGGAAAAGGAAACGTAGGCGAGGTCGGCGATATGCGCGCTCCGGGGACCGACGTCGATAATCGAGTCGCCGTCGAGGCGCGGCGTCGAACCGCCCGCCACGCCGAGCGTTCGTACGTCGAGCGTTCGTACGTAGAGCCGATTGCCGCCGATCTGCGCGCTCTTAATTTGCGGCTTGCCGTTCTTCACCACCGAGATGTCGGTCGAAGTTCCGCCGACTTCCACAAAAATTCCGTCGGATACTTTCGCGTACATCAGCGCCGCCGCCACGCCGGCCGCGGGTCCCGAGAGCATCGTCATAATCGGTCGGCGTCGCATTTCCTCGACGTCCATAATGCCGCCGTCGGAGCGCATCACCATCAACGGCGCCTTCACGCCGCTCTCGCGCACGGCGCGTTCGGTCATATCGGCGGTCTCGAGCATTCGCGGCGTCATACTCGCGTTGATGACGGCGGTCCGCGTTCGGACGCGCAAACCGTAGAGCTTTGAAATGGCGGAGGCGGAGGAGGCGATCAGCCCTTTGGCTTTCGCGATCTCGACGACCGCCTCTTCGTTGGTCGGATCGTCCACGCCGAACGCCTCGGTCGCCACAATCGCCTCGGCGCCGCGCTCGCGCATATCGTCGATCGCGCGCGCAACGGCGTCCCGGTCGAATCCGTCGCCGACGTCGAAGTAGCGATATTCTACGTCTAAGAATTTGCCGGGGGCGAGCTCGAGCCCTTTCGGATTCGCCTCGGATTTGGCGCGCCGTCCTTCGAGTCCTTTCCCCATCCCCACGACGCCGACCTTCGCGACGTCCCCTTCCAGCAAGGCGTTCGTGGCTTGCGTGGTGGAGTGGGCGATCAGCGCGACCTCCTCGGGATCGATCTTCGCCGCCTTCAGCAACCCGAGCATCGAATCGACGACGCCGCGCGCCACTCCCTCCTCGGCGTTATGCGTCGTCGGCACGCACATCCGTCCGACGACGGCGAAGTCGGCGACGTCCACCGCGACGGCGTGCGTAAAAGTGCCGCCAACGTCGATGCCTATTTTTATTCTGCGCGCCATTGCGTTCTCGTTAGATAAACATGAGCGCGGCGATCGCCAGTCCTATCACGGCGACCGCCCACGTATAAGGTATCGTGTTCCAGAGAATTTTCTGCACGTCCACGCGGAGCTCGTTGGCGAGCCAGACGTTGTGCGTATTGGTCGGATCGGAGACGCCCTGAATCTGTCCGACGGCGAGAAGGAGCCCCATCACGGCGCCCGCCTCCAATCCGCTGGCGATGAGCGCCGCCGCCAAACCGTAGCCCATCCCCCATACGTTGAGGGGACCTCGATAGAGCGCCAACGGCGCGGCGAGCGAGAAGACGAGGACATAAGAGATGGCCGTCGTCGGGGCGACGCTACGGAGCGCGGGTTTCACCAACTCGAGCGTGGGCCACCCGCCGGCGTACTCGGCGAGGGGAATGGAGGGTCCCATTATCGCCACGAGCAGCATACCGATGCCGAACATCATCACCACGGCGGGCATTACCGCCGCGCCTCCCTCGAATATCGATTGGACGAGGACGTTGAACGATCCTCGCTTATGGGTGGCGACGAAGGCGTACACGAGCCCGACGACGAACGCCGCGATAAAGTGGACGTCGAAAAAAAGGATCAGGAAGAGGGGCGTAACGGGCGAGAGGTACGACGTCCAATGCGGTTCCGCCGCCTTGTCGTTCAATCCTCGTACGGCTCGATAGAGGGCGTAGAGGAAGAGCGCGCCGAGACCCGCGCCAACCGCCCACGTGACGCCGACGCTCGCCGCCGCGAGTCCGTCGCCGACCGCGTTCTTTCCCGCGTCGTCGAGAAGGTGAAAGTATCCGACCACCGCCGCGCCCGCAAGCGCCGCCAACGCTCCGCCCCACACGGCGATCCGCGTAAGCTTCAGGTCATGACCGTCGCGGTAGAGTTGTATGGTAATGTAGAGGAGCGCGGCGAGCGTGGCGACGCCGAACATCGTCAGCGCGAAAGGTCGTATCTCGGAGACCGTCAGCCCCATTACGTCAACGTACACCGCCCAGTTGCCGACGTTCAGCGTGCCGCCGATGCTTAGCCCCAAGAGAAAGACGCCCGCCGCCGTCAGGGATCCGACGCCGACGGACGACATAATCGGGAGGACGATGGTGGCGACCATGATGATGGCGCCCAGTCCGCCGAGCGTGCTGAAGAGCATCGTGATGAGCGCGAACATCAGCGCGGCGATGATCCACGGGTTGTCGCCCCCGAGCTCCGCGCCCTTCTTGATGAACGACTCCGCGACGCCCGTCTTCTGCATCATCACGCTAAGCGCCGAGCCGAACATAGCGACGGTGTACGCTTGGTGCAGTTTGATGGCGCCGTGCCCGAACACGTACTCGACGATGTGGTCGAAGCGGACGCCCCCGATAAGCGCGACGAGGAACGCCAAGAGGGGCAAGGCGACGAGCGCGGGGAGCTTGCGCAGAAACATCAGCGCCGCCAATACGAGAAAGACGGTCAGCAATCCGACAAGTTGAAGCGTTTCCATAGCGTTTTCGGCGCGGTCGCCGTCGGCGGTCCCCTATATATAATAGATAGCGATTAGTCGAAGTTACCTCGACCCGACGCGAGTAGCAACTACCTATATATGTAGCGCCGGAGTCGAGCCGTATTTTTCGACGACGCGTCGGAAAGGCGTACATTACCTATCGACGTTTCAACACGGAGAGAGCCGCTATGATCAAAGCGTTCGCCATCGACTACGACGGCGTTGTCGCCGACTCGCAGCCGACACACTTCAGGGCGTGGCAAATCGCCGTCGATGAAATGGGCGCGGAGATCGAGGTGACGCCCGAGGCGATATTAGGCGCGTCGGTCAAGGAGTTCACAAAGTCGCTCGGGTTAACCGACGCCGACGCCGTCCGACTTAGCGACCTGAAACGCGCCGCCGTCGCCCGCCTCGCCTCGGAGGAGCCGCCGCCCCTCTACCCGACGGTAAAAGAATCGTTGACGCTCGCCGCGACGCGATACCGACTCGCGATCGTTTCCTCCGTCGAGCGTCCCGTCGCCGAGGCCGCGTTGCGGAAACACGACCTCGTCGATCTCTTCGAGTTCCTCGTGTTGGAGGACTCGGTCGAAAACCTTAAACCCGCGCCCGATCCGTACCTCGAAGCCGTTCGGAAGTTCGGCGTCGCGCCCGAGGAGGTATTAGCTATCGAGGACTCCCCGACGGGCGTGGCGGCGGCGAAGGCGGCGGGCGTTCGAATCGCGGCGATTACCAATACCACCGGACCCGCCAACCTTAAAGACGCCGACGGGATCGTCGAACGATTCGCCGACGTCCTCCCCCTCGCCGAAGATCTTTAGCCCTCGAAATTCGCGCGTCATTTTGACATATAACGCGACACGCCGTATATTAATTGATTGAATTCTTATGGGCGCGAAACACTACTATATCGAAACTTACGGCTGCCAAATGAACGTCGCCGACTCGGAGCTGGTTAACGCCATTCTCGCCGAGCGCGGTTACGAACGGGTCGAGAACGCCGAAGACGCCGACGCAATCCTGATGAACACGTGTAGCGTACGCGAGAACGCCGAGACGCGAATCTACGGGCGCATTGGCGCGTTCAAACCGATGAAGCGAGCGACCGCCACGGTCGTTGGCGTGCTTGGGTGTATGGCGGAGCGTCTGCGCGACGAGCTTGTCGAGCGTCACGGCGTGGACGTCGTCGTCGGTCCCGACGAATATCGCCGACTACCCGACTATCTGGAGGCGGCGTTCCGAGGCGAGAAAGCCGTCGGCGTGAAACTTTCCCGCACGGAGACGTACGAGGATCTCGCGCCGTTAAGAGAGAACGGCGTTTCGGCGTGGATTCCCATCGCGCGCGGTTGCGACCGCTTCTGCTCGTATTGCGTCGTCCCCTATACGCGCGGTCGAGAGCGGAGTCGTTCGTTCACGTCGATCCTCGAGGAGGCGAAGGAGCTTGCGCGAAGCGGCTATCGCGAGATCACCCTCCTCGGGCAAAACGTAAACGCCTACGCCGAAGGCGGCGCCGACTTCGCCGATCTCCTCGCCGCGTGCGCCGACGTCGCGCCCCCCTTGCGCGTCCGATTCGCCACGAGCCATCCGAGCGATTTTTCCGAAAGGATTCTGCAAACTATCGCCGAGCGGCGGAACGTGTGCGCGTATCTTCATTTGCCCGTCCAATCGGGATCGAATCGCGTACTCGAGCTGATGAACCGCGGCTATACGATCGAGCGGTATCTTGATATCGTCGATCGCGCGCGCGAGCTCTCGCCCGACATAGCGATTACGACCGACGTCATCGCGGGCTTTCCGACCGAGACGGAGGAGGATCACCGCGCCACGCTCGAAGTTTTCCGGCGAGTACGCTACGACGGCGCGTATATGTTCCGCTACTCTCCCCGCCCGGAATCGAAGGCGGCGCGTATGGACGACGACGTGCCCGAGGAAACGAAGAAGCGACGATTGCAAGAAATTATCGATCTACAACGGACGCTCTCGGAGGAGAACAACCGCGCGTGGATCGGCGCCGAACGCGCCGTGTTGGTGGAGGGCGCGAGTAAGAAATCCGACGAACGTTTGAGCGGCAGAACCGACGACAATAAACTCGTCGTCTTCCCGAAACCCTCAAACGTCGCGGCGGGCGACTACGTTCTCCTGCGGATAACCGACGCGACGTCGGCGACGCTGTTCGGCGAAGGGGCGAGAAAGATCGAGGCGGAAGCGGCGTTCCGAGAAGACGGGAGCGCAAAAAGGAGAGCGATATGAAGAGAGCGCTAATCGCGGCGTTCGCGGCGTGCGTCGCGGCGGCGGCGCAACCGATCGACGCCGAGGAACTTGTTGCGAGAGTTAAGGACGGCGACGCCGACGAGGTTCTCGCCGCGCTTCCCGCCCTCAAGAAAGAGGCGCCGGGAGACGAGGGTATTGTCTTCGTGGACGCCATGCTCGCGAAAAACGCCGAGGAGGCGCTCTACAAATTCCAAGCGTACCTCTCCGCCAATCCGTTCGGCGAGTACGCCGACGAAGCGATCCTCCGAATCCACGATTACTATTACGCGGTCGGCTCCTACAAAACCGCGGAGGACTACGCGAACCGCCTCCGCGAGGAACATCCCCATTCCCCGCTCTTGGCGCGGCTCTCGCGAGAGGGCGACTCCGACGTCGAGGACCTCGTACCCCTCGGCGATCCCGCCACGCCCGCCGACGATCCTCCGCGAGAAACGCCGCCCTCGGACGATCCGACGACGACGTCCGCCGAGGAAACCGCGAGTTACACCGTCGTGGCGGGGAGATTCGAGCATTCGCTCGACGCGATGCAATTAAAGGATGGATTGATCGAGGTGGGATACGACGCGCGCATCGCGGTGGAAAAGGTCGGCGGCGAGATCGTCTTCGTCGTTAAGGCGGGATCGTTCTCCTCGAAAACAGACGCCGACGTCGTCGCCAAAGCGATCGCCGACGAGTTCACGACCGAATGCGAGGTGGAGCGTACGCGATGAACGGCGCGCTCACATTTGTAGGAACCGCGTCGGCGCTCGTCGAGCCGGGACGCTTCCACACGTCCTTCCTCGTCGAGACGCGCGAGGGGACGCTGTTGGTCGAGGCGGGCGACGGAGCGGCGCGCGCGTTGAACCGCCAAGGACGCGCGCCGAACGAGATCGACGCGATAGCGATCTCCCATCACCACGCCGACCACTCGGGCGGATTGACCGCGCTCGTCAACCAAATGTCGATGGCGGATCGGGCGACGCCGCTGAGCGTTTATACGCACGAGGAAGACGTCGGCGCCGTCCACGACTCGCTACGCCGCTCGTATATGTTGGAGGAGTCGCTCGGGTTCGAAATCGAAGTTGTCGGTTTCCGGCACGACGCGCTCGTCCGCGTATTCGACGGCCTCTCGTTCACGCCGCGCCGATCGAGTCACCTCGACCGATATTTGCGGGCGACCGACGAACCGCACGGCGATATCAGCTATCATGCCGCGTCGTTCCGCTTCGCGCTCGGCGACCGGAACGTCGTGTACACGGGCGACGTCGCGAGCCGCGAGGATTTGCTCCTCTTCGCCGACGCCCCGATCGACGCGATGATCTGCGAGGCGGCGCACGTCGGCGCGGCGGATATAATCGCGACGCTCGCCGAGGCGCGTCCGGGCCGGCTCCTTCTCGTCCACTGGTCGCTTGCGGACCGTCGCGAGGTCCTCGGCCGCCTTCTCGACGAGAACGTCCCCGCGGTCGAATTTGCGGCGGACGGTCAAACGATTTTTCTATAACGAAACGCAAACGCATGGAATAAGAACCGCGCTCGATGACCGTTCAAGAATTTCAAGAACAATTCGGCATTGTCGGCAGATCGAAGGCGATCCGCGACTTGGCGGATATCGCGATGCAGGTGGCGCGCTCGGACGTCACCGCGCTTCTTTCCGGCGAGAGCGGCGTGGGCAAGGAAGTCTTCGCCCGCGCCATACACGGCTATAGCGCCCGGTCGGAAAAGCGACTCGTGAGCGTCAACTGCGGCGCGATCCCCGAGGGCATCCTCGAAAGCGAGCTGTTCGGTCACGTCAAAGGTTCGTTCACGGGCGCGGCGGAAGCGCGCAAGGGATATTTCGAGCAAGCCGACGGGGGCACGCTCTTCCTCGACGAGATCGCCGAAACGCCGGTAGCCACGCAAGCGAAACTCCTGCGCGCCATCGAGAATAAAGAGTTTATGCGCCTCGGCGCGGAGACGATAACGAAGGTTGACGTCCGATTTATCGCCGCGACCAATAAGGATCTCGAGACGGAGGTCGCCGCGAAACGCTTTCGGAAGGACCTCTATTTCCGGCTCAAAGCGGTGACGCTCAACATCCCGCCGCTCAGAGAGCGGAAGATCGACGTCGAGGAGTTGGCGCTGAAGTTCGCGCGGGAATTCGGCGAGCGGCGCGGAAACGGGTCGCTCGAGCTGACGCGCGGCGCGCTCGAGCTACTCCGCGAGCATCCATGGCCCGGCAACGTCCGCGAGCTCCGCAACGCGATTGAAACCGCCGTTGCGTTGACGCGCGATTATGTGCTGGACGAGGCGACCTTCGCGCCCCTCCTCCGCCGAGAGGAAACGTTCGAGGAGCGCAACCTGCCCGTCGCCGTCGGCAGAACGCCCGAGGAGGTGGATCGCGAGCTCATCTATCGCGCGCTCTTCGAGTTGAAGAAGGACATAATGGAGATTAAGGACATCCTCAACGAGCGCGACTACGCGCGAGAACCCGAGATTGTCGAGGATCCGTTCCCCGAAGTCTATTCAATGCGTGAAGTCGAACGACGCGCCATCGAGGCGGCGTTGAAGAAAACGGGCGGCAACAAACGCCGAGCCGCGCTGTTGCTGAACATAAGCGAGCGCACGCTTTATCGGAAGATGAAGGAATACGACCTATGAGCCGAACAATCGACGCCGAGCGCGCCCGCGGACGCCGAAAATATTTCGTCCATTCATTGTTATTACCCGCGTTAATCGTTATTTTTACGGATTGTGGCGGTTGCCCTTATTCATTTACGGGGGCGTCGCTCCCTCCGCACCTCGAAACGATCGCCATACCGTACGCGGTTGATAAGAGCGGATCGGGCGAACCGGGGTTGCGCGAGACCTTTACCGAAGAGCTTATACAACAATTTATAGACGACAACAATTTTCAGATCGCCGATCGATCCGACGCCGACGCGCTTTTAGATTGCGCCATTACGTCGGTTCGAGATCAATACGCGGCGGTGACGGCGGGCGAAACGGCGCAAACGAGACGAATAACCGTAACCGTGAGCGTCGATTATAAGGACCTCGTCGAGCGGAAAACGCTGATGTCACGTCAGTTCAGCAACTACGCCGAATACGCCGCGGGCGGCGGTTTGGACGCTCGGAAAGCCGCGCTGGACGAGGCGGTGGAAAAAATTTGCGAAGACATCACGCTCGAGGTCGTCTCGGGCTGGTAATCGACCGACAAACGGAGCGACGAGGAGCCGCGCGTTATGGACGAAATCGTTATTCTTTCATATTTCATAGCCCTAACCATCCTTTTCCTTTTCGGAAGCCATGGCTTCCTGATGGTGTACTACTATTATAAGTACAAAGACGTCAACCCTTCGCCCCGCGAGGAGTGGGAACCGAAGGAAACCGTCACCATTCAGCTGCCGATTTTCAACGAGCGCTACGTCGTCGATCGGCTCATCGATTCGGTCTGCGCCATAGAATATCCGAAGGACAAGCTCGAAATCCAAGTGCTTGACGACTCTACCGACGAGACCGTGGACATCGTCGCCGACATCGTCGAAGCCAAACGAGCCGAGGGGTTCGACATCGTCCAAATCCACCGCGTCGATCGGACGGGCTATAAAGCCGGCGCGCTCAAAGAAGGGCTGAAGGTCGCCAAAGGCGAGTTCGTCGCCATCTTCGACGCCGACTTCGTTCCGCAATCCGACTTCCTCAAGAAAACGCTCCCCCACTTCCACAACGAGAAAATCGGGATGGTGCAGACGCGTTGGGAGCATATCAACGGCGACTACTCGATCCTCACGCGCACCCAAGCGCTCGCGCTCGACGGCCATTTCGTCATCGATCAGCAACTGCGCAACAAGGCGGGCTATTTCATCAACTTCAACGGCACGGGCGGCGTCTGGCGGAAATCCTGCATTATCGACGCCGGCAACTGGCAGGGCGACACCCTCACCGAGGATCTCGACTTAAGCTACCGAGCGCAAATCAACGGCTGGAAGTTCGTCTTCCTGAACAACTACACCTCCCCCGCCGAGCTTCCCGCCACCATCAGCGCGCTGAAATCCCAACAGTTCCGCTGGACGAAAGGCGCCATCGAGACGGCGAAAAAGCTCCTCCCGATGGTCTGGAAATCCACGGTGCCCTTGCGCGTCAAGCTCCAAGCGACGTTCCACCTCACAAGCAACATCGTCTTTCCGTTTATCCTCCTCGCCGCCATCCTCAACGTTCCGCTCGTCTTCATTAAAAATTCCGGCTTGCACGATATGTACTTCTATCTGATGTCGATCTTCGTGCTCGCCTTCGTCGGATCGTTCCTTTACTACCTCTATTCGCAGAAAGACATTCGGGTCGATTGGCGGAAAAAGATCGTGATGTTTCCCCTCTTTATGGCGGGAAGCATGGGCTTCGCCGTCAACAACTCGCGCGCGGTCATCGAGGGGTTGCTCAATCGGAAGAGCGAGTTCGTGCGCACGCCAAAGTTTAAGGTCGTCGATCGCGCCGACTCGTGGCTCGGCAAGAAGTACGTCGATCGGAAGCTTGGGATGGCGGTCATCGTCGAGCTGATCCTCGCCGTCTATTGCCTCATCGGCGTCGGATCGTCGATATACTATATGGAAATCGCCGCGCTCCCCTTCCAGCTCCTGTTTTTCGTCGGATTTTCGTTCGTGGCGACAATGTCGATACGTCACGCCTTCGCAAAAAGCAAGGCGTAACGTGAGCGAATCGTACGATAAAGAGTTCGCCCTGAAACTATCGGCGGCGTACGAGCGCGACCCCGACTCCCCGCTCTTCCTGCGAAAGGCGCAATTACGGATCGAGGACGAACAATACGACGACGCGCTGGCGACCCTCAACGACGGACTGAAAAACTACCCCGACCATCCCGCCGCGTTCTTTCTACTCGGCAAAGCGCTCGCGCTTATGGAGAAGTACGAGCAGGCGATCGACGCGGTGAAGAAAGGTTCCAAGCTGATCAACTCGCGGGAAACTTACGACTACTACGTCGAACGCGTGTGGGAGGCGCGACGCCGCTCGCCCGAGGGACGCGTCGAGGAGGAACCCGAACCGCCCGCCTTCGACGATCCCGAAGAGGAAGCCGTCGCCGAAAAACCCGACGCGCAAGAAGAGACCGACCCCGATTTCGACGAGCGCTTGGCGGATTTGGCGAGGCAAATCGCCGACGACGACCAAGCCGGCGCGCGTCCCAAATCCGAGCGCGAGACGACCGACGACGTCGGCATCGCCTCGGAAACGCTCGCGAAGATTTACGTTAAACAAGGCGAGCTCGCCGAAGCGATAAAGGTGTACGAAAAACTCGCCATCGCCGCGCCCGCGGAGGACCACCCTCGCATTCGGCGAATCATCGACGACTTGAACGACCGCCTCGAAGCGGAATAGTCGCCGCTATGCCCCGCCCAACCACCGCGAAACTTACCGGATCGTTTTATCGTCGTCCCGCCGTCGAATTGGCGCGCGCCCTCTTGGGCAAGCGTTTCACGAGAATCGTCGAGGGCGAACGGCTCTCGGGAATGATCGTCGAGACCGAGGCGTATCTCGGCGAGGGGGACGACGCCGCCCACTCGGCGCGCGGGAAAACCGAACGCAACGCGACAATGTTCGGCGAGGCGGGAAAACTCTACGTCTATTTTACCTATGGCGCGCACCACTGCCTAAACGTCGTCGCGCCGGGAGCGGGCGACGCGGCGCTGATACGCGCGGTCGAGCCGCTTGAAGGAATCGATACGATGGCGCGTAATCGGTTCGGCGAACCCGCGACGTCCGAAAAGGACCGCCGCCGACTCGCCGACGGTCCCGGAAAACTCTGCCAAGCGTACGGCGTCGATCGCCGTCACGACGGCGTCGATCTCGCGGGCGACGAGATATTTCTCGAACGCGAAGTTCGGCGCGGATTTGAGATCGTCACAACCACGCGCGTCGGGATTAGTAAATCCTCGGAGTTGCCGCTTCGCTTTTACATCAAAGACAACCAATACGTCTCGAAACGATGAGCAAACGATACGGCGTCGTACGCACCGACCGCCTCGGCGACGTAATACTCACGCTACCGACGGCGAGCGCGATTAAGCGCGCCGAGCCGGACGCGGAGGTCTTCTTCGTCGTTCGTCGCTACGCCGCGCCTCTGCTTCGAGGCAATCCGTTCGTCGATCGCGTCGTCGTGGCGGAGGATCTATTCGAGGGGACGGGCTTGTGGGAGCGCGTCCGACGCATCCGCGCGCTCCGGCTCGACGTCGCGTTCCTCGTCTATCCACGATTCGCCTTAGCGTCGGCGTTCAGACTCGCGGGCGTTCCCGTTCGCGTCGGAAGCGGCTATCGGTGGTATTCGTTCCTCTTTAATCGTAAAGTGTACGAGCACCGTAAAGACGCCAAACGCCACGAGCTGGAGTACAACCTCGCGTTGCTCGAGCGCGTCGGGGTTCCCGTCGAGACGGGCGTCGATAACGTCGAGTTCGGATTGCGCCCCGCCCCCGACGCGGTCGAGTCGGTTCGTCGGATACTCGCCGAACGCGGCGTCGAGGAAGGCGCGGCGCTTATCGGTATGCACCCGGGCAGCGGCGGCAGCGCGGCGGATCTCCCGATCGAGAGGTTCGCGACGCTCGCTCGTCGCGTCGCCGAATCGCTCCCCGTTCGCGTCGTCGTCACGGGCGCCGAGGGGGAACGCCCGCTCGCGGCGCGCCTCGCCGAAACATCCAATCGAGCGATCGACTTGGCGGGCGCCCTCTCGCTTAGCGAGCTCGTCGCGCTGATCGACGGATGCGCCGTCTTCGTCGCCAACAGCACGGGACCGCTCCACATCGCGGCGGCGCTGGGCAAAGCCGTCGTCGGTTTCTATCCGACGTTCGCGGCGGCGTCAAAAGAACGGTGGGGACCCTACGGCTCGAAGCGCGCCGTGCTCGAACCCACGAGCGAGGGCGAAGGCGCCGAACGCGATATGGCGAGCGTCGATCTCGACGCGGCGTTTGTGGAAATTGAAAAGTTTTATAACTTATCCGAATTTCACCGCGACAAGGAATCGTCGCGCCAATCGGGCTTATCCGAATGACGACCGACCACCGCCCCGAAGAACCGCGGGACGCCCCGCGCGAGTTGCAAACCGATCTCTCGCCCGTCGCGCTCGGCGTTCTCGGATTGATCGGCGGCTTCGTACTCTACCACTTCTTCGGCGGCGCGCTTATTGTGACGTTACTCGGCGTGGATTACGAAACCGCCGGCGCCGGCGCGTTGCTCCTCACGCAAGCGGCGAGCCAGACGCTCTTCATCCTCCTACCCGCTATATTCGCGGCGCGCTACGCGTATCACAACCCCTCGGTCGCCCTTCGCGTCGCCCTCCCCGATTGGACGGAAACGGGGTTGTTCGCGGTCGGATTGCTCGCGCTCGTTCCCGCGCTCCACGGCTATCTATCGCTTCAGGAAATCGCCTTCGAGCGTCTCGCCGAAGGACACGCGACAATCCGCGAGGTAAAAGCCGTGTTCGACGAGATCGACTTCGCGGTTATGGAAACGATGTCGAAACTTTTAGGCGGCGAGTCCGTCGTCGATCGCGCGCTCATCATCCTCGCCGTCGCCTTCGTTCCCGCCGTGTGCGAGGAGGCGCTCTTTCGCGGCTTCATCCAACGGACGTTCGAGATTAAGTGGAAGAAGCCCGTCGCCGCGCTCGTCACGGCGATCTTCTTCGGATTGTATCACTTCAACCCCTACGCGCTCGTGCCCCTCGTGGCGCTCGGGTGGTATCTCGGATACGCCGCCTACCGAACGGGATCGCTCATCGCGCCGATGGCGCTTCATTTTCTCAACAACATGATTTCCATCGTTCTGTTCTTTATATTCGGCGAAGAGGAGGTCTTCCTCGGAGCTTCGGAACAACCGGCGAGCGGCGGAGAGATTCTACCGCCGACGGTCGCCTTCCTCCTCGTCTTTTTCATCGTCGTGTGGATCATCCAACGACGCGGCGAATCGCAAACATAAAAGAGAGCGTACTATGGCTTACTGTCCGAACTGCAAAATCGAATACCGCGAGGGCTACGAGAAATGCGCCGATTGCGGCGAGACGCTCGTCGAAGAGCTGCACGAAGAGCACTTCTCCCAAGACAAGGATTTCGCTCTCGTCTTCACGGGCACGATGCGCTACGAAGCCGAAATGATCAAAGCCAACCTCGAAGGCGGCGAAATAGAAACGCACATCATTTCGCAGAAAGATCATAACTTTCCCGGCGCGGGCGGTATGTCGGTGATTAAGGTGTACGTCCGCAAGGAGCACGCCGCCGAAGCCGCGCAATACGTGCGGAGCTTGCGCGAGGAAGGAAAACTCGAGTCGGAAGTCGAGAATGGCGAAGAGTAATCTTTTCTATCGCGTCGCGGCGGCGGTCGTCGGCATACCGCTCGTTCTGGCGCTCGTCTATCTCGGCGGCTGGTGGTTTTTCGGATTCGCGCTGGCGGTCGCGGTCGTG
>WJMR01000011.1 GCA_014727845.1 Ignavibacteriales bacterium | reverse complement strand
CGCTAATCCGCCCCGCTTCACGTCCTCGACGATCGGTCGGGTTTGTTCGACGATCTTTGTCGCGTCAACCGCGGGACGCTTGGCGACAAGGGCGCGCTCTTCGGCGCCGATGCGTTCGAGCTTGTGGATTTTCATACGATAATATTGTCTATTGGTAGTATGATGATTCCCGTCGCGCCCGCCTCTTGCAGGCGTCGGCGGATTTCCCAAAACGTTTTCGTCGGAATCACGGCGTGGAGCGCGACGAACTTGTCGTCGGCTAAGCTCAGCACCGTGGGGCTGTCGAGCGCGGGAACGATCTCGAGAATCTCGTCGATTCGATCCTTCGGCGCGTTGAGCATCAGGTATTTTGATCGTTTGGAGGCGAGCGCCGAGTCGATCCGATCGAGCAACTCGTCGATTTCCGCGCGCTTGGCTTTCAGCGATTCCCTATTGGCGACGAGCGCCGCCTCGGACTCGAAGACCACGAGCGACTTCTTGAGCTTGTTGAACGTGAGCGTGTTGCCCGTCGAGACGATGTCGCAGATCGCGTCGGCGACGCCGAGGGAGGGGGCGATCTCGACCGAGCCGCTCAACGAAACAACGCGCGCCTCGACGCCGTTATCGGTCAAGTATTTTTTCAGCAGGTTCGGATGCGACGTGGCGATCCGCTTGCCGCGCAAGCCCGCCGGCTCCTCGAGATCCTCGTTTTCGGGAATGCCGATCATCAGCCGGCAACCGCCGAAGCCCAACCGCCGCGTTACTTCGCAATCCGCGCCCTTCTCATAGAGGACGTTCTCGCCGACGACGCCGAGATCGGCGACGCCGTCTTGCACGTATTCGGGGATGTCGTCGTCGCGGAGGAGGAGAAGATCGAGGGGATAGTTTTTTGCGGGAACCATGAGGCGCGCCGAATAGGTGTCCACTTCGACGCCGCACCGTTTCAGCGCGTCGATCGACTTTTCCGCCAGACGCCCCTTTTTCTGAATCGCTAATTTAATTCGTTGTTCGCTCATGTAGTAGCCGGAATAGAGGAAACGCGCGCCGTCTCGCCGCGGTACGCTTTTCGCGGACGAGCGCGCGCCGTTCTGCCGGTCGGCGAACGGCGGTCGGCGTCGCGTAGATGAAAAAGGAAGAGTTCGCTCGTCGTTATGTTACGAGGGCGCGTTGCCCGCTTTCTGTTGCGAGGCGTCGGGCGTCGGTTTCGGCGTCGGCGCGCCTCCGCCGGTTTTCTTCGATTCGGTCGTCAGGATCTTGCCGTCGAAGCGGGCGCCGTCCGAGATAACGACGTCGCGCGTTGTTACGTCGCCCTTGAAGTCGGCGTCGGGACCGAGCGTCAATTTCAGTTGCGCGACGATATCCCCGACGACTTTTCCTTTGACGTACACGTTTCTGCCTTTGATATTGCCAAGCACGTCGCCGTTGTCGCCGACGGTGACGTCGCGGTCTCCCTCGATGTTGCCCTCGAGTCTTCCGTCGAGCGTAAAATTGCCTTTAGCGCGCACGTCGCCTTTCATCTCGAGCGCGCCGTGCGCCATTAAGCTAATGATGTCTTCTTTCATTAATTGCCTCGTTGTCGATTGTTCCTCGGCGAAGCCGTCGGTTAATTGATAAAAAGCGTCGTCCCCGAGTCGCGCCCGTCCGCTCCCGCGAACCCGCGCGGGTTGGAAACGTTGCGAAAAGAAATGGCAATATAATAAAAACTCGGTAAGGAAAACAGAAGCGGACGGCGTTCGGCGGGCGCGACGAGAAGGGGATATTTAATTGCCTTGTAAAAAATCGCAAAAGGCGATATGTTGTTGTCGCACCGATGCGCGCAAACAAAGGAACCAACAATGACGATACGTAAACTCGCGGCGATCGCGTTGACGGCGGTTTCGATTGCGACGCCGCTCTCGGCGCAAGAACCCGTTGCAACCTCGTCCTCGACAACCGAGGCGACGGCGCCCAAACCTTTCGTGGGTGTTCGCTTCGGATTCTTCACGCCGCAGCTTGCGTCGATGGACGACGCGTCGTTCGACGAGGTGTATCATTCGCAGGATCCGTCGATCTCGGTTTTTGGCGGCGTGGAGCTCGGACCGGCGGCGCTGGTGGCGAAATACCGCTTCTTCAACGCGAGCGGTTCGTCGATTATTGAGAACATAGAAATCGACGGCGACGCCGAGTGGAGCCAGAGCTTTCTTTTCCTCGGAGCGCGCGTGCTTTCGGCGGCGACGGGCGTGGCTCGGTTCTATTTCGATTTCGGCGCCACGCGTAGCGCCGTCGAGGAGACGATCTCCACCAACAATCCGTTCCTCGCCGAACTCCGCTCGACGAAAAGCGTTTCCGCGTGGGGCTATTGCGGCGCGGTCGGCGTTACGTTACGCGTGCGACCCTTCGTCTCGATGAGCGCCGAAGCCGAATATTCTAATATCGACGCCGACGGTTCCGAGGGGTTAACGAGAAGCGAGGTTAATCTCGGCGGCGCGCATTTTTCGTTCGGATTATCCATTCAACCGTTCAATATTCCTTTATGAAAAAGACACAATCGAGAATCGTCCTTATCGCGGCGTCGTTTGCGGCGGCGACGTTCTTAGCATGCGACCAAACGAACCCCGAGGACGAAACTTCCGCGAACTACTTAAGCGCGATCGAGATCGTCGCGCCGCGCGATACGATGATCTTCACCGCCGGCGCGCCTACGACCGAGTTGACGCTATTCGGCTCATTCGTCAGCATAACCACGTCGGTGGTCTCGAACACGGGAGCGTTGCAGCGCGCGGAGTTCGTCGTCGAGAACTACGACACGAGCTTCACGACGATTCGGAACGAAGACGCGGCGTGGAGCAGCTCGAACGCGAGCGTGGCGACGGTCGTCGCCGGACGGGTGACGCCGTTCTCGCCGGGCGAGGCGATCATACTCGCTCGCGCGAAGACCGACGACGGAGCGGGGAAGAATGCGAGCGATTCCATCGTCGCGTTGGTCGAATCGCCCAACTCGGCGCCGACGGTGATACTCGACGATCCGCCGAGCCGAATTATCTTTGAAAACAGAGCGATTATCTCCGGCGCGGCGCAGGTGATTCACGCCGGCGGCGCGAACACCCGATTGCGTATCGAGGCGCCGGACGACGGGTACGTCGCCTTGGCGAACTACGACGGTGACGGCAATTTCGCGCACACGCTCGTCGGGTTGGCCGAAGGCGTGCGGAAGATCCGCGTCGTAGCCGAGCATCCTTCCAATCCCGATTTGAAGACGACGAAGAGCGTCGAGGTCGATTACCGAACCTACGAAAACGGCGCGCTCGAAGGGGAGTATCGAGGAGAGGCGGCGGGGCTTCCCCTGTCGTTTTCCGTCCGCTTCGACTCGCGCTTCCCGATTTTTATGGTGGAGGAGGGCGACATCGACGTCGCGTTTCAGGTTCTCGGCGTCCTCGAAACTATTCCCTTCGAAGGGTACGTTGACGACGACGGCACTTTACGGATGAGTTCGACGTATCAATACGGCGATTTCACCGTTACCGGCGAGTTTGACGGCTATTTCCCCGACGAAACAACATGCCTCGGCGACTTCGTCTTCAAATCCTCCAGAACGGGTTGGCCCACCCTACGCGTTGAAGGTTCGTGGAACGCCGCTCGGTGAGGCGACGACTGAACGCCGAGAAAATCCGCGCTCGTATCCGAGTTTAAACAATAATATACGCGCGATACGCGCGCGAGCTGTTTTTGATTCTTGACTTTAGGGGGCGAAAACGGGATATTTGTCGCTTATGAAAAGCGATTATATCTTCCTTACCTCCCGAAAGAATAAGGTAACGATCACCGCCTACGGCGTCCGAAACGTCGAAGACCGACCCTGCCTGATTTTGGT
>WJMR01000098.1 GCA_014727845.1 Ignavibacteriales bacterium | reverse complement strand
GGTCTCGGGTCGTCGTAAAAATACGCCCATCGGATGACCGACCAGCTGAAGAACGTAACATAGAGCGCGAAAACGACGCCGAAGATTTTCATAGCCGATTGAAGGTCGGTCGCGGAAAATAATTCGATTTTCTCCGGCTCGATTTTCCGATAAACGGCGGCGACGAGGAACATAATTGTGGGCGCCTCGATGAAGAACGAAGTTCCGAGAGGACCTTGACTGAGGTGGGAGGCGTAGAGAACCAGAAAAGGCGCGATCGGAACAAGATCGAGTGTTGCGAGCGGTCGGCGGCGTTTAATCTTCCGATACACGTCGGCGAGAACGAACGCGAGGGCGGCGAACATAAACGCGACGGACGCGGGGAGGATATAGGACCGAAGATTATAGGCGACGTGCTTATCGACGACAAAAAGCGCGACGCCGACACAAAGCGGCACGACGACGAAGGCGAACAGTATCGCCGCTCGCGAGGCGAACGGACGACGCGGTTTGAGGGGTTTGAGCGCGAACGCCGCTATCGCTCCGAAAAAGGCGGCGTAGAAAAGCAACGCGTGCGGCGCGAGATACATTTTTACGAGTGCGGGAACGCTTTTCAGCGGGCTTCTCACCTCGCCGGGAAAGACGTAGGTTTGGTAGATGAAATTCTCGAGCGCGCCGATAGAAAGTAGCCAGATTAAGAAGCCGAAAGCCGCAACGCTCGCTCCGGCGCCGGAGAGAACGATCTCCTTCCATGAGGGGCGATCGTCGGCGAGGAACCGCGCGAGTAGAAGCGTACCGAAGAACGCCATGAGATAGACGCCGCCCGTGTTTTGCTTGAAGAGCGGCGCGACGGCGGCGAAGAATCCGGCGAAGAACCAGAGCGACCACTTGTTCTTGCGCTCCAACGCCCGCAACAGAAGGACGAACGACGCGAGAATAAAAAGGAGCGCGGAGGGCTCGTAGCTGGGATACGGTTGCATAACGTGGACGGCGCCGGCGACGGGCAATACGAGAAAAAAGGCGATCTTCTCGTCGCGAACGATTCTCCGAAGCGCGTCGTAGCTTAGTAAAATGACGACGATCTGGGCGACCATCGCGAAGACGACAAGCGGTATGTTTCCGCCGCCCAAAGCGAGCAACCCGGCGAAAAGGAATATGACGCCCGGAGTTAATACGAGAAAGAAGTCGCGATAGGGAAGCTCTCCCGTCAGAACGCGGTAGGCGGGCTCGGCGTGATAAGTCCAATCAAAGAGTCCGAAAATGCGATCGGTCATAAAATAGACGAGCGTCGCCGATACGAGCGCCGTCGCTACTACATAGATTGTCGGTCTATTCATCAAGCGGTTCCATAATATGAAATTGGGAAGGATCGGTTATATTCGGTTTTAGTTTCGTACATTATCGATCGGAATTATCGGTAGTCGTCCATTCAATCAAATATAAGCGCTTATGAACTTTTTTCACACTCATATTTCAAAAGACGCCGCTCGGCGCGTCGCCGACGTGTTGGAGACGACGTTTGTTAGCGAAGGAGCGACGGTCAAGGAGTTCGAGGACGAGCTTTCCGCGCATCTCGGTATTCGCAATCCGGTCGCGGTGAATTCGGGAACCTCGGCGTTGCATTTGGGGTTGCAGCTGGCCGGCGTCGGCGCGGGCGACGAGGTGATACTTCCGGCGCAAACGTTCGTCGCGTCGGGGCTGTCGATTCTGACGACGGGCGCCGCGCCCGTGTTCGCGGACATCGACTACGAGACGGGCAACCTCGATCTCGCCTCCGTTCGCGCGAAACTATCCGACAAGACCAAGGCGATTATGCCCGTGCATTGGGCGGGGTATCCGTGCGATATGGACGAGCTGAACGCCCTCGCCGAGGAGCGGAATCTCGCGGTGATCGAGGACGCGGCGCACGCGTTGGGCGCGACGTATAAGGGGAAGCCCGTCGGCGCGCTGTCGGATTTTACGGCGTTCTCCTTCCAAGCCATCAAGCATCTTACAACGGGCGACGGAGGCGCGATCGCCTGCCGGGACGCCGAGACCGCCGAGCGCGCCAAAGCCCTCCGTTGGTTTGGCATCGATCGCCGACGAGCCGAGCCGTCGATACTTGGCGAACGGAAATACGACCTTAACGAAGTCGGTTACAAATATCATATGAACAACTACGCCGCCGCGCTGGGTCTGGCGAATCTCGACGACTTCCCCGCGATATTGGCGCGACGTCGCGAGATCGGCTTGCGCTACCGAGAGACGCTCGCAAACGTTGACGGTTTACGTTTGCTCGAGGCGAAGGAGGACCGCGAGTCGGCGTATTGGCAATTCACCGTCCTCGTAGAGCGGCGGGAGGATTTCATTCGCGCGCTGAAGGAACGCGGCGTTCCCGCTTCCGTGGTGCACTTGCGGATCGACGAGAACTCGGTCTTCGGCGGAAAGACGCCCGGGCTCGAAAACCAAGAGCGCTTCAACGAGCGGCAAGTCGGCTTGCCGATCCACAACGGCTTAAGCGACGAAGACGTCGAAACCGTTCTCTCCTCTATAAAAGCCGGCTGGTAGGCGTCACTTCTCGTAAGATTCGTTGAGGTAGATATTGTATCCGGGTATTGAATAGACCTTGGTCGATCTCGCTTGTATCTTCTCGATAACCTCCAAATACGTGTAAGCGTATTTTTGGTCGGGCGTTGTGGGTAATCGCACAATAAACCATTTGATATTGTTTTGGAACAACTGTTCGTCGGTTCGCGCCAATGGGAACGAGCCCCCGATAGGCGGATACATATCGAACGAGCTGAAGAAGACCGGCGGCGTTCTATCCGTTAGGTAATATATCGGATCTTCGTAGGGGATCTCGACTATGGGATCGTTCTTGGGGATGTTCGTTTGGATATAGCGCGCGAGTGAATCAAGACGAGTGACGACGTTGTGGGGAGCGCCGATGTGGTTGAGTTTCGGATGCTTGGCGTCGGATTGGATCTCTTCGGGAAACGCGTATATACCAAAGCGAAGCAACACCCACGACGCGTATCCCAAAAACAATGTTACCGGAACGATCGCCGCAACCGCGCCCCACAAACGGTCTTTAGCTTTGATATCCTCGTCGAATCGACGGAGGAGAATCGCGGCGATAAGCATAATGTTGGGAAACTCCAGAAACAACGACGATCCGTAAACGCCTTGACTGAGGTGGGAAATCACGATTACCATAATGGGAGGAAGCAAGAAAAAGTCGATTGTTGTTGTTTCTTTGCGCGATCGTTTAACGAGGTCGTGCAAGACGACGCCGACGCCGACAAGAATGAGCCCTAGGGGAAGCGAACCATAGTAGTTACGGAGGTTGTAGGCGGGAATTTTACCCATCGCCCAAAGCGCGACCGCGAGCGCGAACGGAAAGATAATAAAAGTCGCAATCGCGGAAGCGCGGAATGAGCGATCTCGATATTTGCCGTTCGCGAAATAGCGGAGTGCGAGAAGTAACCCGCCAAAAGAGGCGTAGAGAGCAAGAGAATAAACGTTGAAGTAACCGGAAACAATTCCGGGAAGCATTTCAAGCGGTCCGCGCACTTCGCCGGGAAACGTAACCGTTTGATAGATGAAGTTCTCCAATGCGCCGTTGCCGAGCAGCCAAAGGAAGAAGGAGGTCGAAACCGCCGCGGTTCCGGCAATTGCCGAAAGAATTTGCTTCCACGAAGGGGGTGTCTTAGCCGCGAATCGGGCGAGGAAAAGCGATAAGAAGAACGCGATCAAATATACGCCGCCGGTATTCTGTTTATAGAGTGGCGCGATCGTCGCCAACGCCCCGGCGAGAATCCATAGCGCGACGCCCTCCTTTCGCTCAAGTCCTTTCAACGCGAGCAGAAAAGATCCGAGAATGAAGACCATCGCCGTGGTTTCATAACTCGGGAAGGGATAGAAGGCATGGAACGTGGCCGCCGTCGGCAACGTTAGCAGAAGCGAGAGCGCGTTGTCTTTGAGAATATTCCGGTAGATGAAAAACGAAAGTACGATTGTCGTCGCTTGGACGACGAGGACGAAAACCAGCATCGGGATATTGCCGCCGCCTAAGAGCATTAACCCCGCCACCGTGTAAATTATGCCCGGCGTGAGCACCAGGAAGAAATCTCGATAAGCCATTTGTCCAAGCGTGACGCGATACGCCGGTTCCATAATGTACGACCAATCCGCGGGTGCGAGGATCCGATCGCTCATCAAATAGACGAAAACAGCCGACGCCGCGACGACGACTCCAAGCATAACTATCGTTCTATTCATATCGAGTCTGCGTTTTTACAAAGATTGTTTGGCAATCCGGCGGGCTATTGCCGATTTGTTTGTGGCGCTACATACGCTTCGTTTATGTGAATAGTATAGCCGGGGATCGAGTCCACGAAATCATACCGAGTCTTAATTGTATCGATCAACGACCGCGTCGTCCAATCGAGCCACACTTGATGGTTTGGATATTCCGTTTGCGGGTATTTAATCACGAACCATTTAATATTATCACGGAATATCTGGTCGTGAACGCGGTCGAACGGAAACGAGGCGCCGTTGGGCGGCTGGAGGTGCAACGAGCTGTAGAAGACTGGCGGCCTGCGATCCATTAAATAGTATATAGGGTCGCGATAGGGGATCTCGACGACCGGTTCGTCCTTCGGCACGTTTTGCTCAATATACCGGGTCAGAGAATCCAACTCGATAATCGCGGCGCCGCGTGATCCGAGATGGTTAAGCTTCGGATGTTTGGCGTTCGTATAGTGTTCATCCATCAGCCCGTTTGATCCCATTATCATCAATGTCCACACTGTGTACGCGAGAATCGCCGATAGGGCGACCGTCGTCGTCGCCAACCCAATGGTGGCGTCTCGCCGTTCGAAGTCCCCACCGAATCGACGATAATACAGCGCCAAGAGAATCATCGTCGTCGGGAGCTCGAAGTAGGTCCACGGTCCGAACGGTCCTTGACTTAAGTGCGAGGCGTAAATCAACCCCATCGGGGCGAGAACAAGGAGGTCGTACACGCTTGGTTTTTCTTGGTGGAAACGGTAGAAGCACAAGAGGAGATAGACACCGCCGCCAATTAACAGCGCGTTATCCAATGAAGCGTAGTAAACGCGGAGATTATAGTCGAACGGCTTGCCGAGCGCCGAAAGTCCCAACGCCAATATTGCGGGCACGACGACGAATACAAGCGCCGACAACGCGCGAAATCGGTGAGGGGCGATTTCCTTGCTCCGTACGCGGCGTAGAAAAGCGAATCCGCCTAACCACAGAACGATAAACAGCGCCGAGAGCGGAGTGGCGTAATCTCGGAATAAACCGGGAATCTTCTTCAGCGGGTCCCGAACCTGCCCCGGGAACGTAAACGTTTGATAGACGAAATCATCGAAGGCGCCGATTGCGAGTAGCCACGCAAGGAAGACGCCGCCGACCGCCGCGCTTCCGACGCCCGCCGTAATAATCGAATTCCAAGGTGGCGCGTCTTTGGCGAAAAACCGAGCGCCAACGAGCGCCGCGTATATCGCGACGATGTATATACCGCCGAGATTCTGTTTAAAAAGAGGAACCGCAGCCACGAGCGCGCCAAAGCCAAACCAAAGCCATAAGTTCTTCGGTCGTTCCATGCCGAGCAGAAGCGCCGCGAAGGAGGCGACGACGAGCGTCACCGCCGTCGGGTCGTAACTCGGGAACGGATAAAACGCCTGATGCGACGCCGCGACGGGGAGGATGAACAACAGCGCGATAGTCGCACGACCCGTGATCCGACGAACGACGAAATACGTCAAGCCGAGAACCGCGGCTTGGTTCGCCAGAGTGTAAACCAGCATCGGCGTGTTGCCTCCGCCGAAGAGCATAAGCCCCGCGACGACGTACACAATGCCCGGCGTTAACACGAGGAAGAAATCGCGATACGGAACTTGGCCGAGCGTTACTCGATACGCCGGCTCCATCACGTACGCCCAGTCGAGCATCATCATAAATTCGTCGCTCATCGCGTAAACGAACGCGAGCGACGCGACGATAATCGAGACCAACGCCCATAGTCGATGCCTCTCGAAATCCATACTCCAATCCAAATTAGTTTGAACATCAAATTTAATAAAATATTCGCGGACATATGTCTCTTTGACCTCGCCGCGAGTTTTACTAATTTTCGCGGACGGCGCCGCACGATCGGCGCGAAAGCAAGCGAGGAAACAGTGAGCGAGATAGAATATCGAGACGCCGAGCCGCGGGACATCCCCGAGCTGAAGCGGTTAATGAATTCCCAATACGCTCGGAAAAAAGACGATCCCTATTTCCGTTGGCAGTATTTCGAGGGCGCTTTCCCGACCGTCGTCAAGTGCGCCTTCGAGGAGGGGCGTCTCGTCGGCATGTTCGGATTGCAGCGGCGGATTCTGAACTCCGGCGCCGTCGCCGCCCAAGCGATCGACCTCCTCGTCGATCCGGCGATGCGGGGCAAGGGTGTTTTTGGGAAGCTCGGCGAGCTTGCCTTCGCGAAGTGGAACGACGTGGATCTGTTTTGCGTGTTGCCGAATCTCAACGGTATGCGCGCCTCCGAGCGCTCCCTGAAATGGAAGACGATCGCCAAAATCGACACTCTGCTCGTCGAGCCCGACAAGGCGATCTCCCGCGCCGACGAACCGTTCGAAGAGGGGGACGACACGGCGCTCGAGGGTTTCGCCTTCGACGACGAAATCTTTGCGAGGCGTTTCGACGCCCCCCCCGATTACGATTACGAACGGCTCGACGCC
>WJMR01000097.1 GCA_014727845.1 Ignavibacteriales bacterium | reverse complement strand
GCTCCACGACTCGGGAGCGTAGAGGCGATACTCGTCTCGCTCGCCCGCGAGGCGCCGACTAATGCTTCGCCCCGTTCCGAACGGCACGCGATTGGAGGGTCTGCCGCTTGGATAGACGACCGCCTTTCTCTCCGACTTCACTTCGCCCGTTTTCGCGAGCGCTTCGAGGTAGTAGAAATCCTCCGCCGCCTTTCGCTTGTTCATTCCGCCGACGCGGTAGTACGCGCGCTCGGAGTTAGCCATCGTCGATCCGATCGTGTGAAAAGCGTAGGGGGAGCGCGCTATACGCAAGCGAGTCTCGTAGTATCTCAGATATAACTCATAGCAAACGATCGCCTCGCGCTCTTCTTGTGCGCCGACGACGGGATGCTCGTACTCCACGACCGCCGCCTCCGTATCACCCGCGTCAAACAAGGCGTTCAACACGGCGAGGTAATTCGGCGAGACGACGCAATCCGCGTCGAGGGAGACGATCGCGTTACGGTCGGCGCGCCGTTCGTCGAAGAGCATGAGGGACGAGTCGATCGCGTATTTTCGCGCCAGTCCCACGCCGCCGTGCTTACGCGGCGCTTCGCGTCCCTCTGAAGCCGCGTCAAGTAAGCCCACTCGCAGCCCTCGCCTCGCAAGTCGCCTTCCAACGTCGTTCTCGCCGCGCGCCGCTTCGCGCAACCATCGTACCGACGCTCGATTATTCTCGACGATTGCGTCGTCCGCTTCCGGTGTATGGTTTACGCACACGACGACGACCGTCTCGCCGACGTTCCCCTCGCACGCCGCGAGCGACGCCAACATTATCGGCAGGTTTTCGAATTCGTTCACGGCGGGCACGGCGACGATCATATTCGCGCGGCGCTCGTCCGCGATTTCGAGATCGCGCGTTTCCCCGCGCTTTCGCAGATAGTTCTCTCTCTTGGAAGCGGCGCTACGCATGGTCGAACTCCGCCTCGTCGAGAAGGCGCGCCGCCGCCTCGTAATCCGGACCGTCGATCCATCGTATCGCCGCGCCCTCCCGCTCCATCTTGCGGAACCACGTGCGTTGGCGCTTGGCGAACTTGGCGATCCGCCGATTAAGCTCGGCGAACATTTCGTCGAACGTCGATTCCCCGGCGAGATAGTCGGAAACGTATCGATACTCCAACCCGAAGTATCGCATACGCTCTCGCGACACGCCTTCGCCCATCAAGCGCCTTACTTCCTCGATCATCCCTCCGTCGATACGCTCTCGCAGTCGCGTCTCGATTCGCCGTCGCGTCTCTTCGGGATCGAATCTCACGCCGAGGACGAGCGCGTTCGGCGGTTCGTCGTACTCCGCCGCGCTCTCGAATTCGCCCGCCGCGACTTTGATCGCTTGGATTGTGCGCTCCTTATCGACGAGATCGGTCTTGTTATGCCGATCGGGTTTCATTTCGACGAGCGTTCGCTTCAAGCGCTCGTGGTCGAGCGATCGGAGTTCGGCGTCGAATATCTTGTCGTCCTTTTTCGGGGCTAGCCGGTATCCTTGCAGAACGGCGGAGAGATACATTCCGGAGCCCCCGACGAGAAACGGCAAGCGCCTTCGTTTGCGGATTTCCGCATAGGCGCGTCGGAACAGGGTAACAAAGCGGTAGAGGTTGAAATCGTCGTTGGGATCGGCGACGTCCACGAGATGAACCGGAACGCGTTCGCCTTCGACGACGTACTCGTCGAGGTCCTTTCCCGTGCCCACGTCCATCCCGCGAAAGACTTGTCGCGAGTCGGCGGAAATGATCTCGCCGCCGAAACGCCGCGCCAGTCGGGCTCCCAAACGCGTTTTACCGCTCGCGGTCGTTCCGAGAATCGCGACGAGTTCGCGCGGTCGGTCACTCCCCATCGGTCGCGAGGGGGAGGGAGAATTCTACGAGCGTTCCTTCGGAGGGCGCGCCGGAGACGGCGATCTCGCCGCCCGCCTCTTTCACGAGGAACCTTGCCAACGGCACGCCCAGTCCCGCCGCGCCGCCGCCGTAAGAAAAAAACGGCTCGAAGAGTCGCGCGCGCGTCTCCTCGGTCATTCCAAATCCGTCGTCTTTGAATGAGACGATTGCGCGATCGTCCGAGGATTTCGCCGCCACATAGAGCGCGCCGCCGCCGGGCGTCGCTTGCGCCGCGTTCCTCACGATCTGCCAAAATGCTTGATATAAGCGGCTATCGTCAATATCGACTTTCGCGTCGGTCGCGATCTTTTTGCGTAACGAGAGTCCGCTCGCCGAAGCGTAGTCCGCCACTTGCGCGAGGTACCCTTCGACGACACCGCCCAACGGGCGTATTTCGCGTTCGACGCTCGGCTTCCCTATGAATAGATCGCGCGCGACCTCGACGAAGACGCGCGCACTCTCGGCGAGATCGACCGCGCGCCGACACGCCTTGCCCGCCTCGTCCGCCTCGCCGATCGACGCTATGCCCTTCGCCGCGCCGCGTCCTTTCTCGAACGCCGTTTTCATCCTCGCCAAAACGTATTCGGTCATATCGCCGTACAGCGCGTATCGATTTTTGACCGACAAGCCCGAAACGAGTTCGGGGTTCTCGACTCGATTCCTCGCGTCCTCGATCGTCCGCTCGAACGCGTTCGACTCGCCTCTGATCGCGGCGAGGAATACGCCCAACTCGATCGCGTTGTCGGGGAGAACTCGGTTGCGCTTAAGTCGATCAAGGACGTCGGCGGCGGCGTTGACATGATAGAGATAGTTGTCGGAAAGAAAGCCGAGCACGTCGTCGAGTCCGCCCTTCGCCTCGTCGTCCTCCTCGCCCGCGCGCGCCTCGCCCCGCAAGCCCGTCGGTTTATCGTCCTCGGGATACGGGGGCTTGAGGCGACGAAGCGCGTCCGCGACGTACGGCGAGAGACGTTTGACGATCTGCAACGCGCGCTCTTTGAACTCGCCTTCGGGGTGGTTGAACAATTGCAACACGCCGACGGGCGCGCCGTCGTCGTCTCGGAGCGGATAGGCGAGCGTGGAGAGGATCCGATAGCCCGCGATCGAATCGCGCTTTTCGTCGAGGAATTTTCCGACCGTCTCTTTCGACGCGTTCAGCGCGACGTTTTCGGAAATCGCTTTGCCGACGATCCCTTCGCCGACGCGGAGTCTTCGCTTCTCGATCCGTCCTCCTCGCGGAAGTTCCGTCCACAACAACTCGCGCTCGTCGTCGAAGACGTACACGACGCCCTTGTCGGAGCCCGTTAGTTGCGCGCTCACCTCGACGGCGACGCGCTGCAATGTCGCGAAATCGTCGGCGGCGTACACGGCGCGGGAGGCGTTCAAAACGCGATTGACGTCCACCTTCGTGAGGGCGGGCGCGGTGCAAGGATGCGGCGCCTCGTAGGACGGCTCCCATCGAACTCGCCTAAGCAGCGCGCGCTCGGCGGCGTGCGCCACCATCTCTTCTTCCTCCTCGTTCTCCTCTTCGGCGAGCGCCTCGTCCAACGCGCCTTCGGCTTCCTCCGCGCTCGGCGGCGCCCCCGCTTCCTCCGCGCTCTCCTCCGCCGTAAACGCCTCGACGTCCGCAAGCGGATTGTCTTCTTCCGAGGTGATCTCGCCCGCTTCATACGCCGGCATATCGGCGAAAGGGTCGTCATCCTCTTGATTGACGGGGACTTCGGGATAGTCGGCGGGCGATGCCTCCGCCGCGACGGCGAATCGTTTCAAGTTTCTGATGATGGCGGGATCACGCTCGGTCATCTCGTTCAGCTCGCGCTTATCGACGAGATAAAGCGTCGCGTCCTCGTCGGCTGTCGCCGCGCCGCGTCGGTTCACTCCCTCGAGATACTCCTCTTCGCCGAAGTAGTCCCCATGCCATTTCGTCTCGCGGACGGTCGCCTCCTCGCCAAGTTCTTTCTTGAGCTTCACGCTTCCGCGCAAGATCAGATACACCCCGAGCGTCCGATCGTCCTTCCGATAGACGAACTCCCCTTCGGCGTATTCGTACACGCGGCGGTCGTCGATCCGCAAGTTGAACGCGTCCGGATCGACGGAGAGGAAGAGGGCGTTGCTCGAAACCGCCTCGAGTATTTCTTGTCTCGATTCCATGTGATTTATCCGCTATATTGGGAGGCGCCGGTCGGCGACAAATTATGAATTCCGAACAAATTAACAAAGCGATCCGCGCCCTCGGCGAGCGCGACGCGACGATGCTACGACTGATCGAGTTATGCGAACCGTACGCGGTGCGTCCTCGGCGCGATCGTTTCGCGCGATTGATCAAGGCGATCGTCGGACAGCAGTTGGCGACGACGGCGGCGAGCGCGATCAACAAGCGCGTAACGTCGTTCTTTGGCGGCTCTCCAACGCCCGACGCACTGATCGCCGCGTCCGACGAGGACTTGCGGGCGCTCGGCGTCTCGAAGGCGAAGATCGCCGCGATGAAGGACCTCGCCTCGAAGGTTGTTTCGGGGGAGCCGCCGCTTTCCGCATTAGGGCGCAAATCGGACGCCGAGATCGTCGAGGCGCTCACGCGCGTGCGAGGCGTGGGTCCGTGGACGGCGCAGATGTTTCTGATATTTACGCTCGCTCGCCCCGACGTTCTTCCGACGACCGACCTCGGCGTTCGCAAGGCGATCCGCGACAACTACCGCTTCGCCGATCTCCCCACCCCGAAGCAAATCGAATCGCTCGCCGCGCGTCGGAAGTGGGCGCCGTATCGGTCGATCGCCTCGTGGTATCTGTGGCGGTCGTTGGAATTGGAGCGACGCGAGCGGGGTCGAAAGATAGCGAAGGTGTCGGACACGTTTTAGATAACCCGTCGATAGTTAACCGGGTAACTATTAGCGCGTCACCTATTCGGTTCGTCGATGAAGACGTCGTCGGGGTCTTGGTCGGCTACGATGAACACGCGCGCGCAAAAGTCGCCGTCGAATCGCCCCGATTGCCGGCACCGCGCCCATTGCTCGCGCGCGGCTTTTTCGTCGCCTCCGTAGGCGACCTCGAAGCGTTCGAGTTCCTCGCCGCAGTTCGGGCAGAAGCGAACCTTCTCGGGGGCGCCGTTCACGCGAACGATCGTATAGTTTGGCGGGGTCTTCATCGCGATTAAAATTTACGGCGTCTTCTTGCGAGAAGCAACCAAACGTCGGTCGAGTTTTCTCTCAACACATCGGAGCGATTATGCGCGACCTCAAAGGCAAGCGCGCCCTCGTTACGGGCGGCGCGAAAGGCATTGGATACGCGACGGCGAGACGCCTTCTCGAACGCGGGGCGTCGGTCATACTATGGGACCTCGACGAGGCGGGTCTCCGCAAAGCCGCGTCGGAACTGGACGAACTCGGCGCCATTGAAACGTCGGTCGTGGACGTCGCCGATCGCGCGGCGGTGGAGCGGGCGGCGGAGGAGGCGCTCGCGGCGGGCGACATTCTCGTTCTTGTCAACAACGCGGGCTACGTCGCGGCGGGCGATCTTCTCTCCCTCGCCCCCGAACAAATCGAGACGACGATTTCGGTTAACCTGACCGCCCTTCTCCACACGACCCGCGCCTTCCTTCCCGCGATGTACGAACGAAACGAGGGGGCGGTCGTCAACGTCTCCTCGGCGGCGGGCGTTCTCGGCGTCCCCGATCTCGCGGTATATTCGGCGGCAAAGTGGGGCGTGTGGGGTTTAACGGAATCACTGCGCCAAGAGTCGATCCAACGAGGCAAACGCGGTGTGCGCTTCTCGTCGATCCATCCGAGCTACGTGGCGACGGGCATGTTCGAGGGCGCGAGACTTCCCTTTCCCGGCAACCTGATATCCCCCCCGCTGAAGAATCACGACGTCGTCGCCAAAGCGATCGTCGAGTCGGCGATACGACGCGGTAGGTATTCTCCTAAGCGTCCTCGGACGGTCAACCTTCTCGTCGCGATGCGGGGCGTCCTTCCCGATCGCGTTTTTAATTGGGCGACGCGCGCGCTCGGCGCGACGAAAGGGATGCGGACGTTTAAAGGTCGTCGAGCGTCGTCGGGTTAGAAGATCGGATTGTCGCTAAAAATGTCGGGCGAGCCGAGGTAGCGCTTTTTGAAGTAGTCGAGGTGACGGCGTTCGTGCCCCGCGACGATATGCGCCAACGCGCGGACGCTCGTCGGGACCCCGTCCAGCGCGCCTTTGGCGAGCGCCGCATCGGTCGGCAAGCCGCGGAAGAGCGACACCGTCGCGTCGCGGACGAGGAGGTAATCGTCGATCAACTCGCGGAGCGCGCGCTCGTTGTGCCGCGCCATCGCCGCAAACGTCTCGTGGTCGTAGCCCGGAAGCCGAGCGCCGCCGCGCGCGAACCACAGGGCGCGGAAGGACATCACGCGCTCGACTTCCACGAGATGCCCGAGCCACTCCTTCACCGACCACTTCCCGGCTTGATGCGGCACGCCGGCTTGCTCCTCGCTCACGCTTCCCAACGCGCCGAGCGTCTCTCCTTTGATGCGCTCCAGCATAACGACGGGATCGCCCTCGACAAGCGAGACGTACTCTTCATAAAAGGCGTCGTACTCGTTCGCGTTCGGCCGCTCGTAGATCGGTCGCTTCTCTTTCATTGTCCCTCCTTATGGATTCCAAATGGCAATCGTTCGCTCGTTACCCGCTATCGCCGCGCCTCTGAACATCCCCTCCGTGTTGAACGGCGTGGCGACGTTCCCTCGCGCGTCAACGGCTATCACGCCGCCGTCGCCGGGCGCGAGTAGTTTCCGGACCACTTCGTTCGCCGCGTCGTCGAGCGACAAATTCGCGAACGCCATAAGCGCCGCGATCCGAAACGCGACGACGTTGCGGATGAACAACTCGCCGTGTCCCGTCGAGGAGACGGCGCAGGTCGCGTTGTCGGCGTAGGTTCCCGCGCCGATAACGGGGGAGTCGCCCACGCGTCCGGGCGTTTTGAACGACGTGCCGCCCGTCGAAGTTCCCGCGGCGAGATTCCCGTCTCGGTCGAGGGCGACCGCGCCAACCGTGCCCTTCGCGTCCTCCGCTTCTCGCCGCCGCCACGCCTCGCGTCGTCGCTCGGTTACGAAATATTCCGGATCGACGATCTCGAGTCCGCTCGCCTCGGCGAACCGCTCGGCGCCCTCAGCCGCGAAGAAGACGTGAGGGGAGCGCTCCATAATCGCGCGCGCCAACGTTATCGGATTCTTCACCGTTCGGATCGCCGCCGCCGCGCCGCACGCCTTATCCGAGCCGCGCATCAGCGAGACGTCCAGCTCCGCCGCGCCCTCCGCGTTGAGGACGGCGCCTCTTCCCGCGTTGAACAGTGGATCGTTCTCCAACACGACGATCGCCGCGACGACCGCGTCCTCCGCGGCTCCGCCCGACGCCAACACCGCCTCGCCCGCGTCCAGAGCGGCGTTCAAGCCGGCGCGATAGTTCGCCTCGATCGAGTCCGGCATATCCTTCGAGATGGCGCCCGCGCCGCCGTGCACGACGAGCGCGTAGGCGGGACGCTCACCGGGCTGCGCCGTCGCTATTCCCGCTATCAATAATATATACGCGATCACAACCGTCGCTTTGCTCATCGCTCCTCCCGCTCGAAATATTCGACGAAGTAGTCGATCGTTTGGCGCAAGCCCTCGGCAAAAGGAGTCTTCGGTCGGAAACCCAACGCGCGCGTCGTCTCCTCGATCGAGGCGAGACTGTGCTTCACGTCCCCCTCGCGCTCCTTGGCGTAAACGATCTCGCTCCCGCTCCCCGTCCGCTCTTTGATCGCCGCGACCGTCTCGTTAACCGTCGTCGCCTCGCCCGTCGCCACGTTGAACACGCCCGTCGCCTCGCCGCCCGCCGCCAGCACGTTCGCCTCGACGACGTCGTCCACGAAGACGAAGTCCCGCGTCTGCTCTCCGTCGCCGAAGATCGTCAACGATTCGCCGCGAAGCGCGCGACTAACGAATATCGGAATCGCGGCGGCGTATTGGCTCTTCGGGTCCTGCTTCGGTCCGTACACGTTGAAGTAGCGGAGTGAAACGGTGGGCAATCCGAACTCTTCGCGGTACATATTCAGGTAGTACTCGCCGTCGAGTTTGGTGATCGCGTAGGGGGATTTCGGCGCGGGTTTCAGATCGACCGTTTTCGGCGAGGTCGGATCGTCGCCGTACACCGCCGCCGACGAACTCAAGACGACCTTCTTCACGCCCGCGTTCCGCGCGGCTTCCAGCACGTTGACGGTTCCGCCCGCGTTGACGGTTAGGCACTCGTAGGGCTTCGCCATACTCTCGGGAACGGAGACCATGGCGGCGAGGTGGTGGACGAAATCGACGCCCTTCATCGCCCGCGCGACGGCGTTCCGATCGACGACGCTTCCCTCGATTAGCTCGACGCCTTGACAGTCGCGGAGATTCTCGCGTCGTCCCGTTCGGAAGTCGTCGAGGACGACCGTCTCCGCGCCCTCTTGGAGTCGCCGTTTCGCAAGCCGCGATCCGACGAACCCCGCTACCCCCGTTATCAACACTCGCATACGTCGGCTATATCATTCGTATATCGTTGAGAAATCCGAAACGCTCGCGCGTCTCGCGCACCTTGTCGAGGTCGATCTCGACCGCGCCCGTTGGTTCGTCGTTCATATCGAGAAGGGGCTCGCCCATCGGGCCGAAGACGGCGGAGCGTCCGGGGTAGCTCGCCTTCGGATCCTCCCCGACGCGATTGACGCCGACGACGACGCATTGGTTCTCGATCGCGCGCGCCTTCAGGAGCGTTCGCCAATGCTCGATTCTCGGCGCGGGCCAATTGGCGATAACGACGATCAGCTTGCGGCGCTCTTTGCCGTAGAAGCGGAAAAGCTCGGGAAAGCGGAGGTCGTAGCAGACGGCGAGCCCCGTTCCCCAAGCGTCGATCGCCGCGCCGACGGGACCCTCGCCCGCCGCGTAGTGTTTATCCTCGTCGCCGTAGCCGAACGGATGCGTCTTTTTATAACGCGCCGTAAGCTCCCCGTCGCGCCCGAAGAGGAGCGCCTCGTTGTAATAATTCTCGCCGTCTCGCATAGCGGCGCCCCCGACGAGCCATGCGCCCGCCGCCCGCGCTCGCTCGGCGAAGAAGCGAACGCTCCGCCCGTCGATCGTCTCCGCGTGGGCTTCGGGATTCATCGAAAAGCCCGTGAGCGACATCTCGGGCAGGACAATGAGGTCAACCTCGCCGAGCGCGTCGAGCGCGCGATTAGCCCGCTCCATCGACTCGGCTTTATCCTCCCACGCGGGATCGAGCTGCGCGATTCCGATTTGCATTACGCCTTCCCTTCCGATCCGAAGAGCGCCATTTGCGAGCGCACGATATCCGTTACTCGACGCTTAACCGACGCGAGCATCTCGGGGTAGTCGTTGTATTTTCCGCCCGCGTTTTTCAGATAGTCGGCGGTCGCCTCGGCGGCGCCTTGCGCCATCCCCGTGAAAAAGTTGATCTTCGCGATGCCCCGCTCGATCGCTCCGCGCATATCCGCGTCCGGTATGCCCGATCCGCCATGAAGGACGAGGGG
>WJMR01000096.1 GCA_014727845.1 Ignavibacteriales bacterium | reverse complement strand
GTCATACGGCTTCCGATTGTTTCGTTTGCAAACTCATAGGCGCGCCTCACTCCCACCTAATCGCGCGGAGCGGATCGATCGACGCGGCGCGACGCGCCGGGTAGAGCGCGGCGAGAAACGTCAGCGAGATAGACGCGAACCCGACCGAGAGAAAATCCCACATGTGGAGCGCCATCGGCAGCGCGTCCACCCGATACTTCATCGGATCGAGCGGATAAAAATTGTACGTGGTTTGGAGGAAATACACCAGCAAGCCGATCGCGTAGCCGAGCGCCGTGCCGACCGCGCCGACGAAGAGCCCCTCTTTCATAAACGTTCTAACTATGCCGCCGCGCGTCATCCCCAGCGCGCGCAACGTCCCGAGGTCCCGACGCTTCTCGGCGACCGACATCGTCATCGAGGCGAGAATGTTGAACGCCGCGACCGCGATGACGAGCGTGAGCAACACGTACGCCGACCACCGCTCGATTTGCATCACCGAGTAGAGTTGCCGGTGCAGGTCGTACCACGTCGATACGGCAAAGAGGTCGGGGTCGAGTTCCGCGCGGAGCTTCTCGCCGTAGGATTCCGAGCGCTCGACGTTCTCGAGGCGCGCCTCGTATCCTTGAAAATAACCCTCGTAGCCGAGCAAATGCGTCGCCTCCTCCAGCGAGACGAAGAGGTATTCGGAATTGTAGTCGTTGTTGTTGGAGTTGAAGACGCCCGCGACGACGAAGCGTCGGGAGGTGGGTTGGGCGAACTGCGCGATCACCTTCTCGACGTCGGCGGTCGAGACGACGACGATCGTGTCGCCGGTAAAAGAAGTCAAACGATCGGCGAGGGTTATGCCGACGATCGCTTTGGGCGTTCCGCCCGGGTCGGTCGTCAGGTCGTAGGCGCCGAGCGCGACGGCGTCTCGGAGACCGTAGGTCGTCTCGCCGCGCTTCGGATCGATCCCCTTCAGGGTGACGGGGGAAACGACGCCCGCCTGTTGCGCCAGCGCGCGACCCTGCGCGAACGGGGAGAAGGCGACGACCGCGTCGTCCTCGGCGAGTCGGGCGCCGAGCGCGTCGAGTTCTTGAAAGGCGTCCGCCGACCGCGCCTCGACGCGTAGGTGCGGATCGAAGTTGACGAGGAAGGAGGTGACCAGCTCGCTGAATCCGTTGAAGACCGAGAGCACCAAGAGGAGCGCCGCGACGCCGACCGCCACGCCGCCGATCGAAAGATACGAGATGACGGTGATGAAATTGACGCGACGCTTGGCGACGAGGTAGCGACCCGCGATAAAGTTCTCGGCGCGGCGCATTAGCGGAACCTCAACGTTCGTATTGGATCGATGTTCGCCGCGATCCAACCCGGGAGCGCCGAGGTGACGAGGCAAAGCGGAAACGTGATCGCCGAGACGATCGCGAAGACTCGCCAATCCAACGCGATCGGGGCGGAAGAGATGAAGTAGATATCCGCGGGCAGCGAGATGATTCCGTAGGCGATCTGTAACTCGGCGAGCGCGTAGGCGAGCAGGTTGCCCGCCGCGACGCCGACGAATCCCAGAAACGCGCCTTGATAGAGGAAGAGTCGCGCGATCGCGCCGCGCGAGGCGCCCATCGCTTTAAGCGTTCCGACCGCGTTCATCTTATCCAGCGCCAACGTGAGTAACGCGCTGACTATGTTGAAGACCGCGACCAGCGCGATCAAACCGAGGACGATCGGTATCGGCTCGCGTTGTAGTTCGATCCACGCGAAGATGTGCCGGTAGGATTTGAAGACCGAGCGGGCGTAAAACGGATACGGGAGGTTCGCCTGCAAGCTCGCCGCCACGCTATCCAGGCGCTCGACGCTCGTTAGTTGGATTTCATAGCCGCCGATCGAGTCGGAAACGCCGAACGCCCGTTGCGCCGCGTTCATCGAGACGTAGGCGAACGTGCGGTCGTATTCGTCCATGCCCGTCTCGAAAATTCCGACGACCTCGAATCGCTCGACGATCGGGGGATTGTCGGGCGTCGGCGGGGTCTCGCCTCGGAGCGCGAAGACGGTGATCTTATCGCCGGGTTCCGCCATCAGCTTGCGCGCCAACGAGCTCCCGAGCGCGACGCGGAATTCGTCGCCTTCGTTCTCGAGATCGAGCGAACCGGCGACGAGGCGCGCGTTTTGGTTGCTCGCAAAGTAGTCGGGGCGAACGCCTTTAACGGTCGCGCCTTCCTTGATCTTAAAGACGCCCTCCTCGCCGCTCCGCTTGTTGGAAAGCAGGGCGGTCTTAACGACGAACGGCTCGACGCGTTTCAGCCGTTCGCCGAGCGTCGCCTCGATTTCCCGCCGCCAGTGCGGATCGCCCGGCAACTGCTTGCCGGAAAATCCGACCACCTGCAAGTGCGCGTTGAACCCGACGATCTTCTCGGCGATCGTCTTCTCGAATCCGTTCAGCACGCTCACGGCGACGATCACCGCCGCGACGCCCAACGCCACGCCCGCCGAGGCGATCGACGCGAACAACGCGAACGAACGCGAGCGCTCGGGCGAGAAAAGGTAGCGTGATATGAAAAGACGTTCCACGGTCATAGGGATTTGGCGTGCGCAAGATAATATTTTTTTGACCCTTTCGGAACGCGCCGCTCTTGTGAGTCGTTCGCGCGACCGCTATATTTATAGAATACTAATCCCGTTTCCGAACCATCGATCCGCCCTCCTCCAAGGCGACGAGCATGAAGAAAAAGTACTCCCGACGACTACTGCGCGAAAAGGCGCTCCAAATCCTTTACGCCTACGAATACAATCCCGAAGGGCTCGAGCGGATGATCGCCGAGTCGATCGAAGCGGCGACGACCGACGACGACGAACGGTTCTTCCGCACGCTGGTCTATAAGACCGTCGCCGAGGCGAGGATGTTCGACGAGGAGATCGAGAAGCGCGTTCGGAATTGGGAGATGAGCCGCGTCGCCCTGTTGGATCGCCTCATCCTGCGGATGGGGATGTGCGAGCTGATTCACCTGCCCGACGTCCCGACGAAAGTGACGATCAACGAGGCGATCGAAATCGCGAAGGAGTTTTCGACGGGAAGCAGCGGCAAGTTCGTTAACGGCGTGCTGGACGTGGCGATGGCGGACTTTAAGGAGCGCGGGCTCGTTAAGAAGGCGGGCAGAGGGCTCGTCGAGGAATCCTCCGGCAAATCGAAAAGCGACGAATGACCGAACGGTCGAGGATCTTCGTCTGGACGCTCTACGATTTCGCCAACACGTCGTTCTCCATCGTCGTCGTCACCTTCCTCTACGCGGTGTACTTCAAGGAAACCGTCGCCGGGGGCGAGGCGATCGGCGACTTCTACTGGTCTCTCTCCACGAGCGTCTCGATGGTGATCGTCGCGCTCGTCGCGCCCACGCTCGGCGCCGTCGCCGACTACTCCTCATCGAAGAAGAAGTTTCTGCTCTTCTTCACCGCGCTCTGTCTCGTCGCGGCGGGTTCGCTCTACTTCGTCGGACCCGGCGAAGTGGCGTTGGGGATGGGGCTCTTCATCGTCGCGAACGTCGGCTTCGAGGCGGCGTTGGTGTTCTACGACGCGTTCCTTCCGGAGATCACCGAGCCGCGGAAATTCGGACGCGTCTCGGGCTACGGTTTCGCGTTCGGCTACTTCGGCGCGCTCGCCTCGCTCGGGCTCGCCTTTCCGTTCATCCAAGCCGAGATGGTGCGCGAGACGTTCCCCGTTTCCGCGCTCTTCTTCCTCGTCTTCTCGGCGCCCCTTTTCCTCAAGCTCAAGGAGCGGCGCGTGGAGCGGGGGTCGGACGTCAACTACGTCGCCGTCGGCGCGCGGCGCGTGCTCTCGACGATCCGTAATTTAAAAGAGTACAAAAATCTCGCCGTCTTCCTCGCGGCGTACTTCTTCTATATCGAGGGGGTCAACACGGTCATCTTCTTCGCGGGCATCTACGCGAGCGGAACGCTCGGCTTCGAGATGCTCGAGCTGATCTATTTCTTCGTCGTCGTGCAAACCACCGCCATCGTCGGCGCCGCGGTCTTGGGCGTCGTGGCGGACGCGATCGGGCAACGCCGCACGATTATGTTCACGCTCGTGATGTGGCTCGCCACCGTGGCGCTCGCGTTCTTCGTGGAGGATAAGACGCAGTTCTATTTCGTCGGATTGCTGGCGGGCGCGGCGATGGGGTCGAGTCAATCGACGAGCCGCGCGCTCATGTCCCTCCTCACCCCCGACGAGAAGAAGACCGAGTTCTTCGGCTTCTACTCCTTCTTCGGCAAAAGTAGCGCGATCTTAGGACCGCTCGCCTTCGGCGCCATCAGCTACGCGACGGGGAGCCAACGAATCGCCATCCTCTCGATCGCCTTCTTCTTCGTCGTCGGTATGGCGATTCTTCGATTCGTCAAAGACCCTTCGCACAAGCCGTTCGCGAACCTCTACCGCCGGGGATAACGCCTACTTCAGCAACAACGCCTTCCGCGCCTCTCGAAACGTAGCGCCCGTCCGTCGGGACGTCGCGCGGATTTCGTACACGTACGCGCCCGCGGGTAAGTCCGCCGCGTTCCATCGCAATCTCGTAACGCCCGCGTCGAACGGGGCGTCCGCGAGAACCTCGACGACCTCGCCGAGCGCGTTGTAGATCGTCGCGCGCACGTCGGCGGCTTCCGCCAACTCGAACTCGATCGTCGTCGTCGGGTTGAACGGGTTCGGATAGTTCTGCGCCACGCGGAAGCGCTCGGGCGCGGTCTCGGCGCGGGCGACGGCGACGGGGCGGTCGCGACACATCTCCGCCGTAGTCGCGAGCGTCATTTGCGTAACCTTTACGACTTGCGACATGTTCAACGAGCCGAGCGTGTCGTTTTGCGTGTGGTAGAGGAAGTTGCGGCTATAGTTCGAGGAGGAGTTCCAGGGCCAAGCGTATTCGATAAGGAGCGCGGCGTCGTAGCCGTATCGCCAAAACGATTCGTGGTCGCTGTAGGATTC
>WJMR01000095.1 GCA_014727845.1 Ignavibacteriales bacterium | reverse complement strand
AGGTCGAGAACGTAGATCGTCAGCGGCGTCTTGCCCGAGCCGCCCGTCGTCAGGTTGCCGATTGAAATCACCGGAGCGCCGACGCGCCGAGTTTTCAACGCGCCGAGATCGAAGAGCGCGTTCCGAACCGCCATCGCCGCCCAATAGAGCGGCGCCAGCGGTAGGGCGAGCAAACGAGCGATATCGAGCGTCTTCATCGGGCGAACGCTCCCGCCGCGTCTTGCAGCCGATTAAGTTCTCGTTCGCATTCCATAATTATCTCGTCAACGCGCGCGCGGTCGGCGTCCGGCTCGATCGCGATCGGATCCGAATAGACGATCCGAACGCGCGTAAAAAATTTCGGAATCTCGAACCGATCCCATCCGCCGAGCGTTCTCTTCTTTTCGTAGCCGACGCCCATCAGCACGAGCGGAACGTTGGCGCGCTTCGCCGCAACCACCACGCCCGGCTTCATTGCGCGCGCGGGTCCGCGGGGTCCGTCGGGCGTAACGGCGATCGAGCTTCCGTTTGCGAGCGCGTCGGTCATCAGATCGAGCGCCTCCGAGCCGCCTTTGGAACTCGAGCCGCGCACGACGCGATACCCCCATCCCGTCAAAAGTCGGGCGAGGACGTCGCCGTCCTTGCTTTGGCTCGTCAGCCCCGTCATCCCTTGTCGGCGATGTCGGCGCCACGCGTAGAGCATCGTGCCGTGCCAGAAGGCGAGCGCGAACGGTTCGCCCTTCTCGCGCAAACGCGCCGAGGGTTCCTCGTTTATCGCCTCGACCCCGAGCGTCCGACACAGAAGCCCGAGCGCGGGCTTGAGAAGAACCTTGCCCGCCGCGCCGAGCGTCGCGCGTTTCAATTCGCTCATCGCGCGCTCCGTTCGCCGAGCGCCTCGAGTATAGACTTCGCCGCGTTTTCGGAGGCGCGCTTCTCGCCGAGCCGCTCGCGCACGATCTCGAGCTTCTTCCGCGTCGTCGCGAGTCGCTCGTCGTCCGAAAGCGCCTTCGCCGCTTCTTCTTCGAGTCGCGCGGGCGTCAGGTTGTTCTGAATCAACTCCGGCGCGATCATCTCGTCGGCGACGATGTTGACCATCCCGATGCGGTCGATCTTCACGAGACGGGAGCCGATCCAATACGTGAGCCGGCTCGTCTTATACATCACCGTCATCGGCAAGCCGAGCAGCGCGGCTTCGAGCGTGGAGGTGCCGGATTTCACGAAGCCGTAGTCGGCGTTCGCCATCGCGTCTATCGAGTCCCCGACCGCGACGCGGTAGTCGTCCGTCGGCGCGATTTCCCGCATCCGCTCGGCCAACCGCGCGCTCGCCGCGGCGACGAGGATTTGCATATCGAAACGGCGCGCCGTTCGCCGCGCGCCTTCTATCGCGATCGGGAAGATCGTCTCGACTTCGTGGCGTCGGCTGCCGGGCGCCACGAAGAGCGTTCGCTTGGATTCGTTCAAACCATACTTGTCAAAGAACGCTCGGCGCGGGGTCGGCTCGCGGTCGGCGAGTCGCTCGACGAGCGGGTTGCCGACGTACTCGACCTCGACGCCGTGTTTCCGATAAAACTCCGCCTCGAAGGGGAACGTCGTCAGCATCTTATCGACGAGGCGCTTAATCTTTTTCACGCGTCCGACGCCCCACGCCCATACTTGGGGCGAGACGTAATAGTGGATCGGGACGCCCTCTCGCGCGAGTTTCTTGGCGAGCGAGAGGTTGAAGCCCGGATAATCGATCAAGACGGCGCCGTCGATCCGCTCGGAACGCGCCGCCTCGACGAGCGCGCGCCTCGCCTTCCGGATGAACGGCAGGTGCTTGACCACCTCGGCGAATCCCAAGAAGGCGAGATCGTCGATGTGGAACCGGGCGTCGAGCCCTTGGGCGATCATCTCGTCGCCCCCCACCCCGAACGCCTCGAGCGACGGCTCGCGCCGCTTGAGCTCGCGCAGGAGGTTCGCGCCGTGCATATCGCCGGAACGCTCGCCGGCGACGATCATCAATTTCGTCATAGCTCCCGATCGCTCATCCGCGCATATACGTTTGTCGGCGGAGCATATGGGCGCGGTGTTTCTTTTTCAAACGTTTCTTCGCGAAGAGCCCCTCGAGGCGGCGACGAACGTCGTCGAAGCTCGCGTAGGGGAAGTAGGTGATCCGCTCGCGCTCGCAGTAGTTGAGAAGCGAATCCTTCGCGAAAATAAAATCGCAGTAGGGCGCCGCGCACTGATCCGAGACGCCGTTGCCGACGTAGATCGTGAACTCCTCGTCGGCGCTGTTCTCGATGATGTGGTTGCGCTTACAGTTGGCGCATTCCGCGCACTCCTCGTCTTGGTGCGGAAAGAGGGGGACGAGGTCGCCGTCGCGTTCGACGAGGTCGTTGGCGATAATCGTCGCGTCCGTTATGCCCGCCTTCTCAAGCACGCGGCTGATGTAGAACTCGAAGCCGTCGCTCAAGACGAAGAACTCGACGCCCCGCTCGCGAAGGAACTCGACGAAGGCGGGGAAGGTCGGGTCGATCTCGTAATCCTCGGCGCGCGTCGCCAGCTTGTCGAGCGTCGCGTCGTCGCGGAGCGTATCCAACAAGGCGCGCCAGCTCGCCGTTCCGACGAGCGTCTTCTCGTTGATGCGCCGCACCAGCTCTTTCGCGCGTTCGACGTCGCCGAAGTCGTAGAATAAATGTTCGCCGAGATCGCGTCGGGTGATCGTCCCGTCGAAGTCGATAAACGCTTTGTAGGTTCGCTCGGTCGTCATCGGAGGATCACCATTTTCTTTACTTCCACGAACTCGTCCGCCGTGAAGCGGTAGAAATAGACGCCCGCCGGCAAATCCTCCGCGCGGAAGGTCGCCTCGTGATCGCCCGCGGCGGCTTCCGGAAAGGATTGCTCGCCGATCTTCTCGAACTTCGAGTCGAAGTACTCGATCGTAACCTCGACGGGTTCCGGCAAGTGAAAGGCGATGGCGGTGGAATCCGCGAACGGGTTGGGCATGTTCTGGGCGACGAAGAGGTCGTCCCGACTCTTGTTGTAAAAGTTCGTCTTCGCTATTTGCGTTTGGAGGATCGTTTCCTCCGCGCCGTATTGCGTGAGCCGGTAGTAGAGCGTGCCCTCGTGGTCGGGAACGTGGTCGAGCCGATACTCATTTTTGATTCCTTCGTTGACGGGGGCGTAGTCGATCTCGCGCCACTCCTCGGCGTCTTCCGCGCCGCCCTCGAATAGTTCGAGTCGATAGCCGACGACGTCGGTCTCGTTGGTCGCCTTCCAGCGGACATCCACGGTGGCGCCTTGCGGTTCGGCTTGGAAATCGAAGATTTGTCCGGAGAACGTTTTGTTGCCGAAGACGCGCTGTCCGGCGACGTCGGTCGATCCGTTTTTTCGGATGCGATAGACGGCGACGACGCCGCCGCGATAGTCGGGGATAAGCGTCAGTTGGTCGAACGCCGCCGAGTCGGTCGTGGCGATCGGCACGCCCCCTTCGTCCCAGACGAACGCGCCGGTCGAATCGACGCGTTGCGAGGAGATGGAGGGAACGCCGCTCTCGCCGCCCCGCTCAAACCAGGCGACGATCGCGCCGCCCAAGCCGTCGTCGGCGACGCGTTGCAAAAATTGATTCCCCTCGAAGCTCGATACGCGCGCGCCCAGCCCTTCCCATAAGGAAACGCCGTCGGACGAGTAGCGTTGCACGTACACCTCTTGGTTACCCTCGAAGACGTTCGTCCACGTCAGCCATATCGAGCCGTCGGCGGTGATCGCGGCGTCGGGCGAGCGGTTGTTGCCCTTGGAGCTCACGGCGAGGCGGCGGTCGGAATCCCAATAGACGGTCCCCGACGCGTCGAACTTCTGGTGGTAGATGTTGTATTCCTTGCCGAGCGTTTCGACGACGACGTAGTAGCGATCGGCGCCGAGGGGAAGGACGCGGAAGTTGATCATCTTGTCGGCGTGGCTAAGGGTCTCGCGCGGCGCGTCGGCGCGCGGATCTCCGTTCTCGTCCACCGCGAGCGCGAAGAGACGGTCGCCCGCGTTGTGCCGCTCGATCCAGAGAGCGACGCATCCGCCGCGATCGTCGGGGACGACCGCGCACTGCGGAATTTCGTACTCGCTCTCGCCGAGGAGCGCGCCTTCGGCGGCGTATTCGACGTAGCCCGTCAGCGTGATGCGTTGCGCTCGTACGAAATGTCGGGTTTTCTCGCCGCTCGTCGCTCGTTCGACGAAGACGAAGTGGGTCGATCCGAGTCGGTCGCACGCCATCGCATAATCGACGATCGCGCGCTCGCCGTCGGATATCTGCACGCCGAACTTCGACCAGAAGCGCAAGCCGTCGCTTTTAACGCGCTGGGCGGTGAGTCGTCCGCGTTCGTCCTTGGCGCGGTCGATCCACGCCGCGACGGCGGTGTTCGCCAAGCTCCGATCGGCGATCGGTCTCGATTTGGCGCCTTCGAGCAGACTGATCGCCTTGCCGTCGGCGCGGAAGCTCGCTCGTCCGTCGATGTTGATGTGCTGAAAAAACACGTCGGGCGTTCCTGATTTTTCGTCTTGCCAGAAGATAAACGCGCCGCCCCGTCGGTCGGGCGTGGCGCTTACGTCGGTCGGACGCTCGGCGCCCCGCGCCAAATAGGCGATTTGCCGAGGCGAGGCGGTCCACTGCGCCGAGATCGTCGTCGTCGCCAAGAGTGTCGCGGCGAGCGCGAGCTTCGTCGAGAGCGCGAGCTTCGTCGAGAGCGCGAGCTTCGTCGAGAGCGTCGGTCGAATATGTCGAGCGCGCTTATCCGACAAGCTCGAAGTCCTCGTCGAATTTCACGCTCACCAATTTCGAGGCCCCCTCTTCCTGCATCGTAACGCCGTAGAGCGCGTCGGCGGCTTCCATCGTTCGCTTGTTGTGCGTCACCACGATGAACTGCGTGTTCTCGCTGAACTCGCGCAGGATCTTCGTGAACCGATCGATGTTCGCGTCGTCGAGCGGCGCGTCGATCTCGTCCAAGATGCAGAACGGGCTCGGCTTGACGAGGTAGATCGCGAACAGAAGCGCGATCGCCGTGAGCGTCTTCTCGCCGCCCGAGAGAAGCTCGATCGACGTCGGGCGCTTTCCCTTCGGCTTCGCGATAATTTCCACGCGCGCTTCGAGCGGATCGACGCCCTCTTCGAGCTTCAAATCCGCCTCGTCGCCGGGATTGAAAAGACTGCGGAAGATCTTCACAAAATTCTCGCGGATATCCTCGAACGTGTCGCGGAAGATTTTCTGCGCCTGCTCGTTGATCTCCTCGATCGTCGCGATCAAATCTTTTTCGGAGTTCAGCAAATCCTCGCGCTGCCCCGAAAGGAAGTCGAGCCGCTCCTTCTCTTCGGCGAACTCGTCGTAGGCGAGGGTGTTGACGGGACCGAGGTTGTTGATCTTGCGCTCGAGCTCGTGGATTTCCTCCTTGCGGGCGTCGAAATCGTATTGGTCTTCGTCCTCGTATTCGGCGACTTCGAGTTTCCGTTCGTATTTATCCTCGACGCGCTCGACGAGATTGCGGACGATCATATCGATTTCGTTGAGACGCATCTCGGCGGCGTGCCGCTCGTTGTTTCGTCGCTCCTTCTCCTCGCGCTCGGCGTCGATCTTCCGTTCGATCACGCCGATTTCCTCGGCGATCGCCTTCGCCTCTCCCTCGACGCGCCGCTCCTCCTCGCTCATCGCGTTCTTTTCCTCGGCGAGTAGGCGGAGGTCGCTCTCGGCTTGTTCAATCGCCTCGCGGACGGCGACGATCTCGCGCTTGGCGGTCTCGATATCCTCGCGACGTTTGGCGGCGGTTTGCGTGGTCGTCTCGATCGCGTCGCGGGCGTTGGCGACGTTGTTCTCGAAGCGTTTCCGTTCGCCCTGTCGGCGTTCGCGTTCCAGCTCGAGCTTGTTGCGCGCGGCGTTCGCCTCGTTGTGACGGGCGGCGGCGTCGTTAAACTCTTCCTCGAGCGCCTCGTGGGCTCGGTCGGCGTCGGCTTT
>WJMR01000010.1 GCA_014727845.1 Ignavibacteriales bacterium | reverse complement strand
CCTTCGGGTTGTTTCTTCCCGAGCTTCCGCGATAGACGCGTCGCATTAGTCGATTCGCCGCCACTTCGTCGGGACCGGGTTTCGGCGCGCCGTCGGTGAAACCAAACGTCCACGTCCCGTCCTCGGGCGCGTTGACGATGGTGTAGGTTTGCGCCGCGGTGTCAAGCTCGGCGTCTTCAACGATCACCCATTGCGGTTCGGCCGGTTTCGTCGCCGCTTCTTCGTCGTTCTCCGTGTCGCCGCCGACGTAAAGAAGCGTATCGGGGTTAATGAAGAGCGTTTGCATCGTGTAGTGGTTCGGCGTGTTGCCGTCGGGAAAGGCGACGGTCGTTAAATCGGACTCGAAGCGATAGGGAGTCGTCGCGCCGGGTTCGTAGGTACGCCGAACGGCGCCGCCGCGCACCTCGCCGCCTTGAAGGGCGGTGGGGTCGGGGTTGTCGAGCGCGAGCGTGTCCTCGACGCGCATCACTAACCGCGGGTTGCGGAGGGACATCGTTCCCTCGACGCGAATGGATCCCGCACTTTCGAGATCGGCGGAAGAATCCACGACGAGCGCGTAGAAGTTCCGCGCCACGCCGCCGTCGCCCTTAATGACGACCGTCGAGAATCCGGGCGAGAAGCCGACGTCCTCGTCGAGGTCCGACGATTTAAGAAGCATCTCGGGGTAGAGCATTACGCCGCCGATAACGATGACGGGCGCGTTGGGCGGATCGACGATCAGCGTTCCGGAGAGGAGCAGATCGTTCGAGAGGGTAAACGAGTTGAAACCGTCGCTTAATGTGAGCATAGCCCCCGGTTGGATATCCAAGCCGGCGATGGACACCGACGACACGCCGGAGATGACGGGCGGAATTTGCGCGTCGGTGATCACGACTTCGTCCCTCGGGGAAGGAGGCGATCCGGAGCTCCAGTTGTCGGGGTTAAACCAGTTCGAGTCTTGCGTGCCCGTCCACACCCACTCGTTTAGCCCGAGCGGATACAGCGCGCTCGCGTAAATGCCGTAGTCTCCGTGCACATAGCCGATCATCCCCGAGTCTGATTGCTTCCACTCGACTTTCGGGTAATACTCCGAGACGGTCGGCAACGGATCGTTGAACCACGTGAGCCCGCCGTCGGAGGTGGTGATCGCTTTGCCGTATTCGTTGAGCGCCGTGCCGAAGTTGGCGTCGCCCAAAGAAAGATCGTTCGGATAGGGGAAGTCGATATTAAATAGATTCGACGTCCACGTTCCGCCCAAATCGGTCGAGCGAAAGATCGTCGAGTCGGTCGTCATCGCGAGCATCAGAGAGGAATCCTTAACGGCGACGCCGGCGAATCCGGAATGCATAGATTGGTAACTTGTATCCCACGTAACGCCGCCATTGGTGGAGTATTGTATTTGCGAGCTATACTTTGCCGAGACCATAACGAGGTTTGTGTCCGCGGCGTCGAGGTCGTTGACTTCCCCGAACATCGGGAAATAATGGTCGTACCAGGTCGCGCCGCCGTCGCTCGAGCGGATAAAAGACGACTCTCCAAAACCCCAGTCGTAAATGGCGGCGAAGATGTGATCCTGCGAGGCGCAGAAGACTCGTTGTCCGAAAAAGTCGTTAGCGCTAAAATCTCTCACCTTCGTCCAATTCACGCCGCCGTTTGTGGTGCGATAGATTCCCGAATCCGCCATAACGGCTCCGTATAGCTCGTCGTGGAAGTGGATGTTCGAAATGCCGCCCACGCCGCCGAACGCGCTCGTCCACGACGCGCCCGCGTCCTCGGAGCGGAACAACCCTTGCTTCATAGTTCCCGCGTAGAGTATCGAGGGCGTTACGACGCCGAGCGCGGTGAAATCGTGTCGAGGTCCCGCCGAGAACTTCCACGACATTCCGCCGTTTGTGGTGCGGTAAATCTGTTGACCCGTCGAGACGACGCCGCCGCCGTCGTCGGAGAACTTGAACATCGACGCTTCGTTCGGCAGGTGCAACGGATCGACGTCGTAGGGCGCGGGGAGCCACGCCATACCGCTGTCGGGCTTGTTATAGATGATGGACGAGTAGTTTAATTCAAAATTCAACCCGATAGAAAAAACAATCGGCTCGGCTTGCGTTCCTCCAAGTGAAAGGGGAGTGGCGTCTTGCCACGAAAACCCGGGGGATTCAACCATCCGCCAGTTTGCGCCTTGGTCGGTGGTGAGCCATCCGGAACTTAATCCGTCGCCGTCGGCGATGGAAAGGAACAGATGCAACCCGTTATACTGGATGGCGTGGATGTTCATAATCATCTGCCCCAAGGGCCCCGCTTCCACCCAATCCGTGCCCGAGTTCGTGCTCTTATAGAGGTACGACTCGTACATCAAACTATCGTAAACGGCGGCGAAGACCGTCGTGTCGTCCGTAAAGAGAACGTGCTCGTAGTTTCTCATTGATCCGACGAGGGTGTCTTCGACGCGCGTCCACGTCGCGCCTCCGTCGGTGAAGTAATACAGTTCCTTCGGCGTGCACGCCACGCCCGTCGAATTGTCGATGTACTCGACGCTTTGAAAGAGCGCGCCGTGAAAAAACTCGGGGCGTTTTGGGGGTTCGTCGAGCTTCACCTTCGTCCACGTTTGTCCCGCGTTTCTGGTGTGGAAAACGTCGTCGCCCGCCATTATGCCCGTAACGCCGTCGGGCGCGAACTCCACGACGCCGAACGGTTGCCCGTCCGCGGAGACGCGCTCCAATAAGCGCCAGCCGGCGTCGGGATCGTCGGTTTGAAGAACCGAGGCGCCGTCGCCGACCGCCATCAACGTGTTCATATCGAAGGCGTGCACGTCGTTCCAATAATAGCCGCCCGACGCGGGATAGACGCGAAGCCACGGCGTTTTCCGATACTCTTGATCGACGCCTTGAATAACCAAGCCCTGCTCCGGCACGTCCGTTTCGACGCGCGTCGGCTCGCCGTTCCACCTACTCGATTGCGGAACGGGCGCGCCGTCGTCGTCCGTATTGGTGGGCGACTGAGCGAACGCGACGAAGCCGAATGTCGCGAACGCGATGGCAAACAGAAATCTTTTACGCATAACGCTTCCTTAGATTAATTGTTACAGTTTCAGCGTGGGCGGTATAAGAAGAAATGATCGGGCGGAACGTGGTACATAACCGGCGACTCGCACCCCGTCGCCTCCGCCAATGAATGCGCCGCGCTCGCATTCCGATTCCCGATTTCTATGAGATTCGACGTTCTCGCCGATCGTTCCGACGCACGTCGAGCGTTCTAACGAGAAGGAATATCCACAAACAACGAGCGAAAAGCAATAGAGAAATAGCGCTTATCGTTTCGTAAAAGAGAACGGAATCGGGTCGCCGCCCGGAGCGTAGTTCTCGTCGCGGATCGTCGTTTCTTCGCTCAGCCGAACCGTCAGTCCCGGCTCGATATCCTCCGGCGCGTCGGTCGCCCCGGGCGCTCGGTAGAGGACGTCCACTCGGTTCTCGCCGAGCCGCGCGTTTCGGAGGGCGAACCACTCCAAGCCGAGCGGCAACGGATCGATTGTTACGGCGCCGTCGTCGGCGAGCGTGAGACCCGCCGCGTGTTGGACGAACAGGTCGATCCACCACGAGTGCATGTAATCTCGGAACGCGCTCAACGGTTTGCCCGTGAACGGATTGTATCGCTCGTAGAAATCCGCGCGCGTTTGCGTGTGGAGCTTCGCGACGCGGAGGAATAGCTCGGCGGCTTTCGGCAAGAGGGATCGATCGAGTCGCTTCGCCGCGTTCGCCGTCGCCTGCACAACGTGCGAGTTCGCGGCGGGCCAAATCGGTCCCTCCCAAAACCCTTCCGGATCGAAATCGATGTGATTTTTCGGGATCGCGGGGACGACGTAGTCGAGCCAGAACTCGTCGGGGTCGAAGAGGTGATCGGTTAAGACGGAGAGACGATCCGCCCCGACCGCCTCGGCGAAAAACGGATAGAACATCGTGATCGCGGGATAGTCGGCGGCAAGCTCGGTCGTGCGGAGATCGAGATCGAAGAACGCCCTTTTCGACGCGCTCCAAAAGAGCGTGTCGAGGGCGCGAGCGCTTCGATTTGCGAACTCGTCGTAGCGTCGGGCGTCGGCGTCTTTCCCTAAAACCGCCGCCATATTGGCGACCGCGCGGAGGTTCGCGTAGCCGTAGGCGGTCGCGTCAATCGCTTCGTACGTCTTCGCGGCGTTGGATCGCCCCCATCGGTAGAGGTTGTCCATCCCCGTCTCGAGCTGATGATCGATCTCGAACGCCCCGTTCGCGTTGACGTCGCGGTAGGCGAGCCACCAATCGACGTTCGCCTTCATCGCGTCGTAGAGTTTCGTCAACGACTCGACGTCGCGCGTCGCGAGATACCGCCGCCACGTCGCGTAAGGGAAGAGGGACATTCCCGTCTCGGAGGCGTGGTGGATCGGGACGCGGTTGGTCGAAGGGGAGACGTACCACGGAAACCGCCCGTCCTCGTACCGCGCTTCGGCCATCGCGGCTATTTGTCCGAAGGAGAGCGCGCGATCGTTCGACCAGTTCATATCGAGCGCCATGAACGGCGCGGAGTAGCAACAGTACGTCTGATACGCCATCCGTCCCTCCATAACGACCGGGTGGGAGAAGTAACCAAGACCGCCGCCCGCCGTCGAGAAGCGGAGCAGGTATCGACGAAAGGCGTAGAGTTCGGCGAGCGAGGAATCCGAACAATCGAAGGAGGGGGCCTCCTCCTCGTAAAATCGTATCCAGTCCTCGGCGTTCGCCTCGAATGGATCGTCGTCGGAGAGGGCGCGCTCCACCTTGGCGAAGGCGCGCTTCTTATCGGGATCGAACGCGGCGGCGAAGAGGACGCGACGCTTCTCGCCGGGCTGTAGCGTGATTTCGTACTCGACTTCGTACGCGCCCGGCGTATCGAGATCGAGCGACTTGGGCGGAAGTTCGGCGCCGACGGCGATCGTCAATCCGTTCGGCAGAACCGAAGGATAAACGTTCGAGTCGAGGAGCGCGAAAAGGTCTCCGTGCGCGTAGGAGCGCTTCTCGCCGCCTCGATCGCCGCGCCACGCTTGACTCTCGCGGCAGTCGCCCGAAAAAGAGATCGTTCGCGTCGTCTTCTCGTCGGATTCGTTTCGGAAGTGCGCCGCGCACACCACGACGTCTTCGCTCGTCGCCGCGACGATCCGCCGTTCCCGCACGTCGTCGTCCCCGTCCGAGGAGGGTGCAATCTCGACGTAGTCGGGACGCCAGACGACAACCTCGCCGTCGATTACGCCGAAGACGTTTCCAAGTTCGTGCGTCGCGTAGTGGAATCGAGAGGGCTCGCCGACGTAAACGGCGAGGTCGCCGCCCGCGCCTTGCGAATTCCTATCCGAGCGTCCGCCGACAAGATCGAGTATCGCGGATTGTCTCGTCTCGATTTCCGTCCACCGTTCCATCCTTCGTCCTTCCCTTGCCTGTTCGCTTCCGCTCGCGCATCCCGCCGTCATCGCAACCGCTACGAGGAAGAAGCGCCATAGTCTTTTCGTCAAAACTTCACACACTTTCTTACGGTAGTAATTCGTATTCTTCTTGTTCCACTTCCTCGAACGTTTCCGCGTCGCGAACGAGTATATTCGGT
>WJMR01000094.1 GCA_014727845.1 Ignavibacteriales bacterium | reverse complement strand
GCGCGAGCTTACGCAACCCTTCGTCGATCTCGTCAAGGCGCCGCGCGCCCTCTGGGGCGTCAACGCCGTCTATCTATTGGAGGGACTCACCTACTTCGGGATCGTGGGCTTGCTCGGATTGTTCCTCAACGAATACGTCGGGCTCGGCGACATTCCCGCCGGGCACCTGCTCGGCTATCTCACCGCCGGCATCACCATCGCGATGCTCCTGCTCGGCGCGACGGTGGACGCGGTCGGCGTGCGCAAGGCGCTGCTCATCGCGCTCGGCTTCATTCTCGTCGGGCGGATCGTCCTCACCCTCGCCCCCACGCTCGGCGCCGGCGCCGGCGTCTGGTCCGATTCTTACGTCTTCGCCGTCATAGGCATTACGGGCGTGATCGTCGGCTACGGAATCTATCAGCCCGCCTCCTACGCGGCGGTCAAGCGCTTCACCGATAAGAAAACCTCCGCGATGGGTTTCGCCGCGCTCTACGCGCTGATGAACCTGGGCGGCTTCCTTCCCGGACTCGTTTCTCCCCCCATCCGCAAGGCGTACGGCATCGTCGGCGTCTATTGGGTCTTCGTCGGAATCACCGTTCTCGCCATGGCGATCGTCGCCGTCGTAATCACCAAGCGCGCCGTCAAAGAAGCGACGATAACCGACGAAGGGGACGACGACGAGAAACCCGAAACCGACGCCCCGCTCGGCGAACGCCTCGCCGAGTATTTCCGCAAAATGCCCTTGCGCGACGCGCGTTTCATGTTTTTCATCTTCGCGCTCATACCCGTGCAAACGCTCTTCGCGCACAACTGGCTAACGCTTCCGCAGTATTGCAGCCGCGCGTTTACGGGCGTCGTCGCGGAGAACTTCGAGTTCTTCGTCAACTTCAACCCGCTGCTCATCTTCGTCCTCACGCCCGTCGTCGCGGCGGCGACCGCCAAGAAGGACACGTATCGGATGATGATCTACGGCACGTTCGTGATGGCGTCGCCCACGTTCCTCCTCGCGCTCGGCCCAAGCGTGACGTCTCTCTTCGCCTACCTCGTGATTATGACCGTCGGCGAGGCGATGTGGCAACCGCGCTTCCTCCAGTGGGTCGCCGAGATCGCGCCGCGCGGTATGACGGGCGTCTATATGGGCGTCGGACAGTTCCCGTGGTTCCTCACCAAAGTCGTCGCCAGTCTCTATAGCGGTTGGTTCCTCACGCGCTACTGCCCGGCGGACACGCCCCCTTCGGCGATGAACACCGAAACGATGTGGCTGATATACGGGGCGATCGCGATGGCGAGTCCGGTTATGCTCGTGTTGGCGATGAAATGGATGAAGGACGGATTGGAAAGAAAAGGGGAAGAGACCGACGCGGCTTCGAACGATTGAACCCGCTATCGTCAACCACTCGGGCGCCGGCTCTTCCGAAATACGCGGCTTACCCCTCGCCGTATTCTTGCTCGTAATACTTCCGGAACTCCGGAGCGAGCGCTTGGAAAATCGCGTCCCACCCGATCGTAGATTCCTTACCCGCCTGTTCGAGGCGCTCGTTCATCCGATCCGTTTCGCCGATTTCCTCATAATGTTGCGCCAGCGCGAGGAGCGCCATGTCGTAGCTCTCGTCGATCTCGAGCGCTCGCTCGAACGCCGCGACCGCCTCTTCCTCCTCCTCGACCTCGAGCATCATCAAGCCGTAAACAACCTGTAAGGACGCCGCCTCGTCGTACTTCTCGCGCAACTCGTTCGCCATCGCAATTACCCGATACGAGTCGAAATCCATCTTCTCGGCTTTGTCGCTTCGGTAAAACTCCAACGCTTCGAGGAACGCGTCGGGGGGGAGGAATCCCGAGGCGGCGCCGAGGAAGTCCCCGTCGGAGGCGAAGAATCCCGTGTTCGGATATCCCCTCGTGCCGCCTATTTGCGCGAACTCCTCCGCGCTCACTTCCTCGCCTTGATAGTTCACCGCGCCGTCTTTCTCCGGATTGATCTTCGCGAGAACGAAATACTCCTCGAGCGTCTCGATCACGCGCGGGTCCTTGTACGTCGAGTCGTCCATCACCTTGCACCACCCGCACCAGTCGGTGTAGTAATCGACGAGCAGAATTTTGCCTTCCTCTTTCGCCTTCGTCAACCCCTCGTTCGCGTCGAGCCACGTGAGCTCGTCTTGCGCCATTACGAGGAGCGCGGGCGCGAGCGCCGCAAAGATAAGCTTCTTCATTGCCTCTCCTTATCGTGTTGTATTCTTCAAAAACTTTGTAATATACGGAATTGTCGCGTGAAGCGCTTACCCGTTCTCGCCGCACAGTCGGGCGGTTTTAAGGAGGTGGAACCGGAACGCCGCTTGCTCTTCCGGCGCGAGCGGCTGCCCCTCGATCTTCGCGATCTGTTCGACGTCTTTAAGCGCGCGGAACACCTCCAAGGGCACGCGCTCGGTTTCGGCGGGTACGGCGGCGAAGTATTGCGTGGCGGCGACGAGGAACTCGCGCATCGAGTCGTCGGACGCCCCGCCGATCGACTGCGCCACCCGTCGGCTAAGCTTCGTCAGCTCCGGCGCCGCAACCGTCTCGCCGTCGCTCGCGGCGCGCTCCTCCGAAAGCCGATACAACGCGCGCGAGATTTTTACGAAACTCTCCACCTGCGTCTCGATGGGCGCTCTGAGTATGCGCCACATATTCACCCGCTCGTCCCGTACGCGCGCAGGCGCTTCGACGAGACGACGCGTCTCCTCGATCCACCCGGAACGCTCGCGGCCCGTGAGGAATTCCGAAAACCGATCAAACTCGACGTTGAGAATATCCGGTTGCAGCAACGTCGCTATGTCGGGTCGGAGCGCGGGCAACAATTCCAAGACGCAACGGTCGTCCTCAAAAAACTCGCTCGGATTGACGCCGTGCCGCCGCAACAATTCCTGTTGGAACAACCCGACGTATGTATGGAAGCAATCGACGTCCTCGCGGAACGCGACGAACGCCGAATTGCCGGCGGGAAACTTTCGCTCCATCGCCCGAACGTAGCGCGTCGAGGGCTCGTGATAGAGTCGGAACGTGTGGAGCGCCTCATAGACGGGAAGGCGCGGTAGAACGCGGCTTCGGAGCGCCGTCTCGAAATCGACGTGTCCGGGCAGCGCTTTCGCAAACTCGTCGATCGCGCGGAAGAGTCCCGTCGTCAGTTGGTTGTAACCGAGGATCGCCGACTGCGATCGGTTGTGTCCGATCGCGCGAAGCATACTCCCGTGCTCGGCGAGTGGGAGCGTCTCGGCGATTTTCTGCAGCGCCTTCCGCGAGCGGTTCGCGGGATCCTCCGCGCTCGGGCGAACGGTGGGGCGATCCCGCAACGTCGGCGTCGCGCGCGAGATGAAATATGTTATCG
>WJMR01000093.1 GCA_014727845.1 Ignavibacteriales bacterium | reverse complement strand
CGTCCCCGGCCGCGGTTTTCATATTCGCCGCGCCGCCGACGCTCCCGACGACCAGATCGCCGCCCGCCGTTTTGGCGGAAAACGCGCCGCCGACGCTCTTGACGACGATGTCGCCCGCCGCCGCGCTAATCTCCGCCCCGTCGCCGACGTCGCCGAAGAAGAGATCGCCGCCGCTCGAGGAAGCGCGCAAATAGCCCCCGACGTCCTCGCCCACGACGTCGCCCCCGTGCGTCGTCAACGTCGCGTCGCCGCCGACCTCCCGCGCGCGGATATCGCCCCCGTGCGTCGTTAATCGCAAGTCGCCCGCTATATCGGATTCGAGACGGATATCCCCCGCGCTCACCGTCAGCTCCAACGACGACGACTCGGGTATCGCGAGCCGGAAATCGCCTTGCCGACCGACGTACTCGAACGAAACGCCGTCGGCGGTCTCTCGCGCGACGATTCGCGAACCGTGTCGCTCGTCCCCGTCGCGATTAACCAGCCGCGCCTTCGCCTTCCGCCACGTTTCTATCTTCACGTCCCCGACCGTCAGCGTAACGACGATCGTTCCTCCCGTCGCGACGTCGATTTCCGCCGAGGCGCCGCCCTCTTGCGCCCGAGCGCCGCCCTCTTGCGCCCGAGCGCCGCCCTCTTGCGCCCGAGCGACGAACGCGAGGAGGCACGCGACGATTGCGGCGAGGGCTATGCTTCGCGACGTCATAACGACACCCCTTCGATAATCTCTTCGGAGCGGACGCGGACGTAGAGATTCTCCTCGTCGCGCATCGTCGTCTTCAGCGTCTCGATCGTCTTCGGGTCGGGCTTCCCGATACGCTCGACCGCCTCGGCGAGCGCCTCGACCGCCTCGACGCGGACGCCGGGATTCGGGTCGAGACGGAGGATGCGGAGATACGCCTCTTTCAGCTCGGCGTCTTGCGGAAAGCGGCGCAACGTTCGGGTCGCCTCTAAACGCACGCCGTTGTTCGGATCGGTGGTGGCGGCGACGATAAGCGCGCGCTTGGTCTCCGAATCGAAGAGGGGCGCGCGCGACTCCTTAATCGCGTCCACCGAGCGGAGCCGCGTGCCCGGGTTTTCGTCGCTCGTCAGCGCGAGGGCGACGACGCGTCGGACGTCGGGATCCTCGAGCGTTCCTTCCAGCTCCACGCGCCTCACGGCGTCGTAGGAGATCCGCAACATTCCCTCGGCGCCCTCGACGTTATCGATGCGCACGTTGGTATAGTTCGGCTCCGGCTCGGGCGTTTCGTTCGCGTCGGAACCCGCGAGCGCGCCTCGCACGAAAAACCCGACGGCGAGCATAGCGAGTCCCGAAGCGAGCGCGGGTCGCCACGCGCTTCCGCGGAACCAATCGGCGATTCGTTCTATCGGATTTCGTTTCGCAAGGTCCCGCTCTATTCTCGCGCGGGCGGTTCGCCGCAATTCGGCGAGGTCGCGCTCGTCGAAGCGGAAGGGCGCTCGTCGGTTCGTCGCGTCGAGCGTTCGTTCGAGATCGTCGTATTCCTCGCGGAATTCGGATCGCTCCGCCCTCGCCCGCTCGAATTCCGCGCGTTCGCGCTCGTCGAGTTCGCGGAGCCAATAGCCCGTCGCCAATTCCTCGAATCGTTCGTTCGTCATCGTCCTTCTCCTCGCCGAGCGGTTACTCGGCGTCGTCGAGATAATCGTTAAGATGCGCCAACCGTCGGCGCAGTCGTCTCGTCGCCTCGAAGAGGTAGCCCTTCACGGCGCCGTCGGAGATCCCCGTCATTTCGGCGATCTCGCGAATTTTATATCCTTCGTAGTGTTTCATCGTGAACGTCAGCCGTTGCCTCGGGGAGAGTTCCGCCAACGCTCGCTCGATTTCCTTTTTCACTTCCCGATCGCCCGCCTCCCGATCGGGCGCGCGGGTCGTCGCCTCGGGTTCGAGGTCGCTCCGCTCTTCGTTCTCGCGGCGTTCCTCAAGCGAGACGGCGCGTCGGCGCGTCTTTTTTTTTACGTGCGTCAGGCACACGTTCGTCGCGATCCGAAAGAGCCACGTCGAGAACGCCGCCTCCCCCTTGAATTTCGGGAGACCTTTATAGACGCGCCAGATCGTCTCTTGATAGACGTCTTTCGCGTCGTCCGCGCAATCGACGTAGCTCGCCGCGATCGCGAGCACCGTTCGGTCGTGTTGGAAGACGAGCCGCTCGAACGAGGCGACGTCCCCCGCCTTCGCTCGCTCGACGAGCTCGAGTTCCTCGCTTATGTCGTAACTCGCGTCCACGTTGGTAAGATTGTCGAAGTCCGAAAAAAGTTGGGGCGCCTCGGCGTTTTATTTTCCGCGCGATTTCATATCTTATAATAGATAGCGCGAACCCTCTCATCCGACGACGCACAACGGTATGAATATACAAATTATCGGAACGCCGAAATGCCAAGAAACGCGGAAGGCGCGGCGGTTCTTCCAAGAGCGGGGCATCCCCCACCACTTCCGCGACCTCCGCGAGAAGGGCTTGGCGAAAGGCGAATTGGAAAACGTCGCGAGACGGATCGATCTCGACGAGCTGCTCGATCGGGACGGCGCGCGATTCCACAAACGCGGTATGGCGCATATGGTCTTCGACGTCGCCGAGGAGCTGCTCGAGGATCCGTTGTTGCTTAAGACGCCGATCGTGCGGGAAGGGAGCCGGGCGACGGTCGGCTACGCGCCCGAGGAGTGGAAGCGGTGGCTCGACTGACGCCCCTCGCGCTCGCCGCGCTTACGCTCGCGTTCGCGTCGGCCGCCGCGCTCGCGCAGGAAGCCGATGGCGACGGCGACGGCGTGCCGGATTATATCGACGTCTGCCCCGACACCCCCGCCGAGGCGGAAGTGGACGCGTTCGGATGTCCGAAGGATTCCGACCACGACGGCGTGCCCGACTTTCTCGACCTCTGCCCCGAGACCAAACTCGGCGTGGCGGTGGACGCGAACGGCTGTCCGATGCTCGACCGACGGAGCCGCGAAGGACTTTCCGAGACCGAGGACGCGGACGGCGACGGCGTGCCCGATTTCTACGACCGATGCCCCGGCACGCCGCGCGGCGAGCCCGTGGACGAATACGGCTGCTCGCAACCCGAGGCGGAGCTGAGACGACTCGACGAACTGACGCGCGACCGCGTCGCCGACTCGACCGAGACCGACGAGGCGACGAGCGACGAGGCGACGAGCGAAACCGCGAAGGACACGATCGTCGTCGATCCGATCGACCGCCCCGAACGGACGCCCGAGGATATCGCCCGCGAGAACCGCGAGCCGCTCGATCCGAACGAGTTCGTCCCCGTCTATCCCACGGGCGACCCCGCCTACGAGGCGTTGAAGAACGAGGACGGCGACTCCGACGGCGTGCCCGACTTCTACGACCATTGCCCCAACACGATGCCGAACCAAGCGGTCGATCGCTACGGGTGCGCCATACTGAACGAGAAGGCGCTCTCGCTCCGCGATCCGAACCGCGACACCGACCGAGACGGCGTGCCCGACAACGTGGACGACTGTCCGAACACGCTCTACGGCGTGCCCGTGGACGAGCGCGGCTGCCCCGCGGGCGCCGACACGACGAGCGTGCGCGCCGAGGCGGGGGGCGACGAGGATTCCGACTTCGTGCCCGACGGGTGGGACCTCTGCCCGGGCACCGAGCCGGGCGTCGCCGTCGATCTCTACGGATGCCCCGCCCAAGAGGGCGCCTACGCCTACCAATACCGCGAGGAGCGCGTCGAAGAGTTCAACTTCCGCACCGACGGCAACCTCTGGGCGTTCCAACTCGCCGAGTACGACGACGTCCAAACCGCCACCCGCGACGCCGAGAGCTTGCGACGCGTCGGGTTGCAGGCGTTCGTCGTGGTGGATAATCCGTTCAAGATACGGGGAACGCGCTACCAAGTGCGCGTCGGATTTTTCCAAACCGCCGACCAAGCCAAGGATTACGTCCGCCGGATGCACCTGCTGGGCGTTTTCGAGAACCGAGACACAAGATAGGAGCATAGTATGGGATCGCGTCGGAACCGTGCGGTCGTTATCGGAACGTTCGTCGTCGCGTTCGTCGCGTTCGCGGGATGCGATTGGGACATCGACGCCGAGGAGCTTAACCGACGAGCGGCCGAGGCGGGCGGGAAAACCCGTTACGTCTATCTCGAAGGAACGCCCTACGAGCGCGGACTCGCGCACGGCAAAACGCTGAAGAAGGAGATCAACGAGGTCGTCGGTTTGTGGAAGCGCGATCTCGAGACGAACTTCGGGATGGACGCCGACGCGTTTATCGCGCGGTTCGATTCGGCGACGAACTACGAGCCGGAGATCGAGCGGCGAACGCCCGGACTGCTCGAGGAGACGCGTGGAATCGCCGAGGGCGCGGGGATCGACTTCCGCACGATGTACGTCTTCCAACTGATCGACGAGTATTGGCTTAACGGCGGCGCGATCGCCGAGGGGGCGGGGTGCAGCTCGTTCGGATTTCTCGGCGAGAAGGGGGAGCCGACCTACGTGGCGCAGAACCTCGACGTCGAGGGATTCCGCGAGGGCTACCAAACGATCCTCCACATCTCGCGCGACGACGCGCCCGACGCGCTCGTTTTCACCTGCGCCGGGCTGCTCGCCTCGAACGGGATGAACGAGAACGCGATCGGCGTGGCGGTCAACACGATTTCGCAAGTCCGACACGCGACCGAGGGGCTTCCCGTCGCGTTCGTCGTGCGGGGTCTCCTCCGGCAAAAGAGCCACGACGAGGCGGTCCGCTATCTGGAGGAAACGACGCACGCCTCGGGTCAGAACTACCTCGTCGGATCGCCCGCGGCGATCGGCGCCTACGAGTGCTCCCACGACACGACGGCGCGGTTCACGCCGCCCGAGGGTCCGGAAATCGCCTACCACGCCAATCATCCGCTCGCCAACGAGAATTACGACTCGACGTTCCGCGCGCGGCTCGAAGCGGGCGACTCGCTCGACGGGACGAGCGATTCGGAGACGCGCTTCGCCGCGCTCGCGAAAAGGATGCGAGCGATCCCCGACGAGAACCGCCGCGACTTTGCGATGGACGTCCTCCGCTCGAAGGACTCCGACGAGAGCCCCGTCTGCCGACCCCTCCTCTCCCCCGAATTCGTCTTCACGATGGGGAGTTGCGTGATGGAGCTGAGCGAGGACCCCGCGTTCTATTTCGCCCCCGGCCCGCCCGACACGACCGCGTTCGAGCGCTATCGGTTCTGACGACGTGGCGCCAAGGGAGGGTATTCCGAAGTGGATTGACCGAATCCGAGCGGGCGTATATATTACGGAAATCAAACCATGAGTCTCGTTAGGTATGGATGCTATGCGTAAGACGCAAATCTTATCGCTAATCGTCGCCGTCGGCTTTGCCGTTCCTTCGTTCGGTCAGGACGCCTATAGATTCGAGCGCGTGTCGCTCCCGAACGTCGTATCGCTCGTTTTGGGCGACGTCGTTTTCGCCGATATGAACGGCGACGGACGCCACGATCTCATCACGATGGGCTACGACGCGACCTCGACGCCTCGCTTCTTGCTCTACGACAATAACGGAAACGGCGTTTTCTCCCCTCGCGAAACGTCCGTCGCGGACGCGGCGAACGGCTCGATCGACGTCGGCGACGTCGATAACGACGGGGATCTCGACTTGCTGCTGACGGGGGAGTATTATCCGGACGGCGCGAGCGAGCTCGTCGAGTTGACGCGCGTCTATCTCAACGACGGCGCCGACTTCTCGCTCGCCTTCGACGCCCCCGTCGGGTTTCGGCGGGGCGAAGCGAAATTTTTCGACGCCGAGCACGACGGCGATCTCGATTTCGCGGTCGTCGGGGGCAACGATTCGGCGAGGGGCGCGCGGGTGGCGGTGAACGACGGGGAAGGTAACTTCTCGTGGACGGGACCCGACTCGGGCTACACGTACGAGCTAGACTATGCCTCGCTGGAAATCGTCGATATGGATTTTGACGGCTTTGAGGATATCCTCGTCTTCGGCTATCGGCGCGGGCGCCCGCAATACCAAGATAGATCGGGCGCCTACTTACGAAAGAGCGACCCTCTGCGCGCGGGATCGTTCGTCGAAAGCCAAGCGAGGTTTAGCTTGTTGTATTCGCACGGCGACATCCAAGCCATTCCGGCGACCCCGTTTTTTGGCGATAGATGTCTTATGACGGGGATAAACGTCCTGGGAGATTACGTTGCGAGAGGAATGCAATACTGGAGTGCGGGGGTCATTTTCTATAAGCCGGTCGCCTATAGCGACGCGGCGCTCGGGGATTACAACTTCGACGACGTCGTCGATCTGGCGTTAATGGGAGACACCGCCGCGCAAGGCGACGCGATCGTGATGATCTACGAAAGCGCGCGCGGCGACGACAACATTTATGACACTACTTACTATCCGCCCACCTACGAGTGGACCGGCGCGCGCAACGGCGCGGTCGCCTGGGCGGATATCGACGGCGACGGCGATCTCGATCTTTTCGTTATGGGAGCCGCGCAAACAAACGGCGAGGCGGTTACTACGGCGTATTATCGACGAAACGATTACGACATCGAGCAAGGTATCCCGCGCCCCTCGGCGCCGACCGAGCTCCAAGCGTCCTCCTCCGCCCATGCGAATTCGATGGTGACGCTGAGCTGGACGCACTCGAGCGATTCCGGAACGAGCCCGACGTACAACATCGCCGTCGGAACCTCGCCCGACGCGTTCGACGTCGTTTCTCCCGAAGCGGACCCCGCGACGGGCGCCCGACTCGTTTCGCGCGGAGGCAACGCGGGCGCCGCCTTGAGACGAACGTTGACCCACCTCGCCCCCGGAACGTATTATTGGCGCGCGCAGACGATAAGCCCCGCGTTCGCCGCTTCGGAGTTCTCGCCCGTCGATTCGTTCGTCGTCGAGGAAACGACACTCGACCTTGACGCGACGTTTTTCGCCAAGCCGTTCGCTATGAACGAATTCGTCGTCGTCCTCTCGACGCGGCAAACCCTTCCGAGCGCCCCGACGGCGAAGCTGGTTCCCGGCGGATCGATTACGCTCGTTTCTATCGACGGACCGAACGTTACCCGCGGCGAGTTCCGATTGCGCGCGAGCGGCGATTACGGTCTCGCGACGACCTATCGACTCTTGGACGGGACCGCGCTTACCGACACCATACGCTTTCACTACGCCGAAGCGACGGGCGACGAGGCGACGAGCGTTGAACTCGCCGACGGCGCCGCCTTGCGGAACGCGCGTTTCGAGCGCGCGGGTTCGGCGCTCGGTTACGCGAACGACGACGAGACCGTCTTCCGGCTTAATGGCGAGCTACGCGCGCCGGCGACGATCGTTCTCCCGATCGACCCGGATCGATTCGCGCCGAACGATCGCGTCGCCCTCTTCCGCCGAAGCGGCGATAACGGCGGCGAACGCCTCGGCGGCGAACGCCTCGGCGGCGGCGCGGCGAGCGACGGATTTGTTCGCGCGACGACGACGAGGGGCGGCTCGTTCTTCGTGGACGCGGACGACGACCCGCCCGAGACGCCCGAGCGATTCCGCTTGAAGAACAACTATCCGAATCCGTTCAACCCCTCGACCACCGTCGAGTTCGAGCTGCCCGAGCGCGCGACGGTCGAGCTGATCGTCTATAACGCGCTCGGCGAACGCGTCGCCGTCCTTTTCAACGGCGCGGCGGAGGCGGGAGTCCTTTCGACGCGCTTCGACGCCCGCGACCTGCCCGCCGGCGTCTATTTCTATCGCCTGCACGCGCGCGGCGAGAGCGGCGAACGCTTCGGCGACGTCGGGAAAATGACGTTACTTAAATAGGAAACGAGTATGCGATTAGTCCGCGTTTTATCGATTTGCCTCGCCGTTCTCCTCGGCGTCGCCTGTTCCGAAAACGAATTCGAGGACGACTCCGACAAAGAGTTAGCCGAGCGACACGCCGACGACGGGTGGTCGAGCTTCTCGGCGGGGGATTTCTCGACCGCCGTTCGACATTTCGAGGACGCGTTGGTAATAGATCCCTACAACGCCCAAGCGACGATCGGCGCCGGTTGGGCGTGGCTCAAAATGGGATCGGAATCGGTCGCGAGACAATATTTTAAGCAATCGTTTCTGCTCGAAGGCGCGGGACCCGACGGCTACGTCGGACTCGGCGTAACGATGTTCGACGGCAACCGCGACTCGTGCTATTTGTTGTTCGACCAAGTCTTGGCGCTCGACTCCCACTGGACGTTCGACAAGGGCGTCGTCTATCACGACTATCGCGACATGCACATCCTCCGAGCGCTCGGGCTATTCTACCAAGCCAATTTCGACTCGGCGAAGACGACACTCCAATTCGCCGATCCGGACTACGAGCCGAGCTGGGACGTCTCGCGGGAGGAAAAAATCGACGAGCTTATCCGCAAATTCAAGGAATTGCAAGACGCCCGCTCCGGCGCCGCGTTCGGGATGTATTGAGCGCGCCTCGATTACCGCGCGAACCGGCGGCATCCGCGTGGAGCTTACCGCTTGACTTACGCCGGGAGAAATCCTACATTCCCTTGCGACGGCACGAGGGCGCGTCGCCGAGATATATCTTACTTCGCGACTCATGATAGATATATCGCCGTTTCGCCCTACCACAATCGAAAGGGAGAGCGAGCGATGCAAACGTATTGGAAAAACGCCGTCGTCGCGGCCTTGTGGGACGCCGAGATTCGAGCGGTGCGGATGGAGTGGCGCGCGTTCGTCGAGGGGGAGACGTTCCGAACGGCGTTGCTTAAGGGCTTGGAACTCGTTGAGCGGGAGGGCGCCGTGAACTGGCTCGCCGATATGAAACTGATGGGACCGATCACGTTCGACGACCAACGGTGGGCTGACGAAGTGTGGTTGCCGAAGGCGCTCGAGGCGGGCGTCCGGCGCGTGGCGCTGGTGATGCCCGAGAAAACCTCCGCCGAGCTGGCGGTGCTTAAAATAACCGACGCCTACGACCGCACCAACATCAAACGCCGCCTCTTCGACGACCTCGAGGAGGCGCGCGAGTGGCTCCGATACGGCGGCG
>WJMR01000092.1 GCA_014727845.1 Ignavibacteriales bacterium | reverse complement strand
GGCTTGAGCTTATCGAAATTCTCGACGCGGAGTTTCGACGACTCGCCGCTCGACGGGCATTTCACGTCCATCACGATCGTCGCGCTTTCGGGGACGTCGTCGATCGCGCGGGCGCCGTTCGTCTCGACGGCGATCCGATAGCCGAGCGCGTCGAGCCGTTCGAGAAAGGGGAGGGCGCCGGCTTGCAATAGTGGTTCGCCCCCCGTCAGCTCCACAAAGCGACACCCGTACGACTCGACGACCGCGAGCGCCTCCTCGAAGTCGAGCGTCTCGCCCCCCTCCCACGCGTGATTCGTATCGCACCAGCGGCAGCGGAGATCGCAGCCCGCCAGTCGGACGAAGACGCACGGATAGCCCGCGTAGGGTCCCTCGCCCTGAATCGAGTAAAAAATCTCCGCCACGCGGAGCGTCGCCTTTTCGTCGGTCATCGGTCGCTCGGTCGGGTTCGTTGATTATCCGCGCTAATAAAGATATATTTCCGAACTAACACAAGCCAAACACAAGCGGAAGCGTTATGCCGTTCGATAAAGATTTGCAATCGATTCAAGAATCGCGGGACTTGGCGCGACGCGCCAAAGCGGCGCAGTCGGAGTTCAAGGAATTTACGCAGGAACAAGTCGATAAGATCGTCAAAACCGCCGCCGACGCGGCGTACGAAGCGTCCGAGCGGCTGGCGAAACTCGCGAGCGAGGAGACGGGTTTTGGGAATTGGAAGGACAAAGTCCTGAAGAACCAATTCGGCTCGCGGAACGTGTGGGAGTCGATTAAAGATATGAAGAGCGTCGGCGTTATCGGGACGGAGGCGAACGGCAAGGTGCTGCTCGTCGCCGAGCCGATGGGCGTGGTCGCGGCGCTAATCCCTTCGACGAACCCGACCTCGACGACGATGTTCAAGGCGCTGATTTCGATGAAATGCCGCAACGCGATGGTGGCGGCGCCCCACCCGCGCGCCGTGAAATGCACGCACGAGACGCTCGACGTTCTGCGCGACGCCGCCGTTTCCGCGGGCGCGCCGAAAGACCTACTACTCGGCGTCACGATCCCCTCGCTCGCCGGCACGAGCGAGTTGATGAGCGACGAGAACGTCGGCGTGATTTTGGCGACGGGGAGCAATCCGATGGTGCGCGCCGCCTATAGCAGCGGGAAACCCGCCTACGGCGTCGGATCCGGCAACGTGCCGGCGTTTATCGAGCGCACCGCCGATTACAAGAAAGCCGTCGCGGATATTATCGCGGGCACCACGTTCGACTACGGGACGCTTTGTTCCTCCGAGCAGGCGATCATCGCCGACCGTCCGTTGCGCGACAAGGTAATCGCCGAGGCGAAGGCGCAAGGCGCCTATTTCGTTTCCGCCGAAGAGAAGAAGGCGTTGGAGCGGACAATGTTTCCGGGCGGCAAACTCAATCCCGATATCGTCGGGCAAGCCGCCGCGCGTATCGCGACGATGGCGGGATTCGACGTTCCCGAGGGGACGCGCGTCCTCGTCGCCGAGTGCGAGAAGGTCGGCAAGGACGAACCGCTTTCCGCCGAGAAGCTTTCCCCCACGCTCGCGTTTTACACGGCGGACGGCTGGCTCGAAGGATGTCGTCGCTCGATCGAGTTGCTCAAGTTCGGCGGCGTCGGTCACACGATGGCGATCCACTCGAACGACGAGGCGGTGATAATGAAATTCGCGTTGGAGAAGCCCGCCTTCCGCGTGGTGGTCAACTCCCTCTCCTCGCTCGGCGCGGTGGGCTATACGACGGCGCTTACGCCCTCCCTTACGCTCGGTCCCGGAACTATCGGCGGGTCGATCGTCTCGGAAAACGTTTCCGCCAAACATTTGATGAACATAAAGCGCGTCGCGTTCGAGACGAACCCGATCAACCGAGGGACGTCGCTGAACCAAACGTCGGGTAGCGGCGTCGGATCGGATTTCATTCGCGAGATCGAGGAGCGGCTCCGCGCCCGCGCGGGCAACGTCTTCTCGGACGCGCGCCCGTTCCAACCGCGAGAATCGGGAGCGCGAGAATCGGGAGCGCGCAAGTCGAGCGGCGACGGCGTGAAATCCGGCGGGATTACCTACGGTTCGGGCGTCTCCGAAAAAGAGATCGAAAAGATCATTAACGAGTTCCGGTCGCCGAAACGATGACCGACCTTTGGCCCCGCGGATTTGAGCTACCCGAGACGAAGGCGCCGTCGGCGATCTTGCGCGAGCAGGCGTCTCTGCTTGCGGGCAAAACGCGCGGCGCGGTCGTCGCGGACGTCGAGATCCTGCAATCCGAGGAGAGTCCCGACTTCGAGTACGCCTTCCTCCTCCGCGCTCCCGAGATCGACTACCGCCACAAACTCTTCGTCGTCCGCCACGCGCTGAATCTCTATCCCGCCTCGCTCGTGCTCGACCCCGCGCTGAAGAAGGAGATCTTCGACGGCAAGAAGGAGAAGGTCGTCGCCTCGACCGAGAGCGAATTCCTGATCATCCTGAAAAAGATATTCCACTCGGACCGCACGAAGCGCGTCGTGGCGTCGTTGCTCACCCAAACCAAGTAGGGAAAGGACGGACCGATGGGAGCGAAGAAATCGTGGCGGGAGAAACTCCACGACTCGAAGGGGTTGCCGAAAGTCGAGCCGATCACCGAGAAGATGAGCAAGCGGTGGGGGAAGGGACGGTCGCCATCCCGGCGCCGCTCGGCGTGGACGCACTGATGCGGAAGGTTCCGAAGGGTCGCCTCGCGACGATTGCCGAGCTCCGCGAGGCGGTGGCGAGGGAGAACGACGCGACGATCGGCTGTCCGATGACGACGGGCATATTCGCGTGGATAGCCGCCCACGCCGCCGAGGAAGACCGCGCCGAGGGGAAGAAGCGCGTTACGCCGTATTGGCGGACGCTGAAATCCGGCGGCGAGCTGAACCCCAAATATCCCGGAGGCGTCGAGCGACAGATGGGGCTGCTCGAGGCGGAGGGGCATCGAATCCAACCAAAAGGGAAGAAAAAGTTCGTTGTGGTGGATTTCGAGAAGAAGCTTACGAAGTTTGTATAGCCGATAACTATCCTTAATTAAAAGCATAACGGATATTAGTGAAAACGTGTTCGCGATATATGCTCGCGGGGGCGTCGTCCGCTCTTCTTGCGTTATGATCATATGTTCGTTATATTGTTTCGCACAATAGTTCATAATTATGCCGCGTCCAAAAAAATGCCGCCGAATGCGTCGCCCGCCCGCAATAGCGGGCATAGCGCCGATACGTGAATTCCCGACCCCCTCGGACGCCGAGCGACTGGGGCTGGACGAGTACGAGGCGATCCGCTTGACCGATTACGAGCGCCGCTCGCAAGAGGAAGCGGCTCGCGCGATGGGCGTCTCGCGCCCGACGCTGACGCGTATCGTCGAGAGCGCGCGGAGGAAAATCGCCGCCGCGTTGATCGAGGGATCGGCGTTGGCGATCGAGGGGGGAGAAGTCTCCTTCGCCGAGGGGGGCGGCTACTGCCGCGCCTGCCGGTTCGTCTTCGACGCGAACGGCGACGGCAAATGCCCCGTCTGCCGATCGGCGGATATAGAGGACGTGAGCGCCACCGACATAGGAGCGATTATGGCACGACATCGAAATCGAGGCGAGGGGCTCGGAATGGGAACGGGCGGCGACTGCGTCTGCGTTAAGTGCGGCGAAACGGCGGCCCACCAAGCGGGCATTCCCTGCCGACAACAACGGTGCCCGAAGTGCGGCGCCGCGATGATCCGCGAAGGATCCGAACATCACCGACTTTACTTGAAGAAACAAGCCGAAAAGAAAGGATAACCGATATGAGAATAGCCATCGCGTCCGACGACGGAATTAAGATCGCGGGACACTTCGGCAGAGCGCGCGGGTTTGTGTACGCCGACGTCGAAGACGGCGAAGTGAAGAACCGCGAGTTCAAAGCGAACGATATCACGGGGCACGCGCAAGGTCATACGCACGGACACGCGCACGGGCAACACAGCCACGCGCCCATCATCGCGGCGCTCGAGGGCGTTGACGCGGTGATCTCCCGAGGAATGGGACGCCGTATCTACGACGACCTGATGGCCGCCGGCAAACGCGCTCTCATCACCGAGGAGGTCGAGGTCGATAACGCCGTCGCGGCGTACGTAAAAGGCGATCTCGAGGATTTCCCCGAGCGCGGCTGCCATCAAAGCCATCATCACTAATCCGCCGGATTACCACATCGTTACCATTCGAGCAAGCCCCGATTTGTCGGGGCTTTTTTTTGTATGCCGATGGGGCGCGCCGTAACTTACGCCGGACACGATTGAATCAATCACCAACCACTATGGGAGGAAAAGATGAAAGAAGCGATCATCGTCCTTGCGTTAGCGGGCGCCGCGTTCGCGCAAACGGCGACGGTTAAGGCGGTCGTAACGGACATCAAGAACGACGAGGGCAAAGTCGGGCTTTCGATCTTCGACGACGCCGAAGGATTTCCGGGCGGCGAACACGCGATTGAAAACGTGTGGACGGAAATCAAAGACGGCGTCGCGACGTACGAATTCGAGGTTCCCTACGGAACCTACGCGATTTCAGCGATGCACGACGAGAACGACGACGACGAGCTCGAAACCAATTGGGTCGGTATGCCGACCGAAGGCATCGGCGTATCCAACGACGCCGAAGGCAATATGGGTCCGCCAAGTTTCGAGGACGCGAGCTTCCGCGTCAATAAGAAGACCGTCACCGTCGCGTTCACGATGCGATATTAAGCCCAACTCCGCCGATTTCCGAGCCCCGATTCGTCGGGGCTTTTTTGTTGCGGTTCGGAGGAAAAGGCGGTATTTTTTCGGCGCACGGTCGCGGAGTTTGCGGCGGATAGGGCGCTTCCAACGCGGCATATATTATAGATAGAAACTCATCAAACCACGAGGTTCCTATGCGTTTCGTCGCAACGATTTTTCTACTCGCGTTTTGTGGCGCTCTTCTCTTCCTCGCGCCCGAAACGCGCGCCCAACGGGAGATCAAGCAAGCCGAGCGGGATATGACGGGCATCTGGACGGGGACGCTCGTCGCGCCCGGACAGGAACTCCCGCTCTACTTCCACTTGGAGAAACAACCCGACAAGAGTTATCTGGCGACGATGGACAGTCCGGCGCAAAACGCGTTTGGATTTCCCGTGGATACGGCGTGGTTCAAGCACGACTCCCTCGTGATACTGATGCCGGAGCTTGAAGCCGCGTACAACGCGCGATGGCGCCCGGTCGAGAAGAAATTCATTGGAGTGTGGACTCAGGGCGGTATGGCGTTCGAGCTGAACTTGGAGGAGACCGACGAGGTCCCGCGCGCGCCGCGTCCGCAGGAGCCGACGCCGCCGTATCCGTACGCGGTCGAAGAGGTGACGTTTCAAAACGCGGAGGACGGCGTCGAGTTGGCGGGCACGCTCGTTCTGCCCGACACGTCGGGGTCGTATCCCGTCGCGATATTGTTAACGGGGTCGGGCGCCCAGGACCGCGACGAGACGATCGCGGGGCATAAGCCGTTCTTGGTGATCGCCGACCGACTCGCCCGAAACGGAATTGGCACGCTACGCTTCGACGATCGGGGCGTCGGCGGCTCGACGGGATTGCAGTACAACACGACGATCGACGACTACGCGGGCGACGCGCTGGCGGGGTTGGAGTATCTGAAAACCAAAGCGGGCGTGGACGTCGAGAAGATCGGGCTTGTCGGTCATAGCGAAGGCGGATGGGCGGCTTCCCGCGCCGCCGCGCGATCCGACGACGTCGAGTTCGTCGTATTGCTCGCCGCGCCCGCCGTCGGCGCCGAACAAGTGTTGCTCACGCAAGTCGAGCGGATGGGCGCGCTCAACGAGCTGACCGCCGAGCAGATCCAAGGCAACCTCGAGTTCCAAAAAGGCGTGCACGCGCTTATCCGCGCCGAGAGCGATCCCGCGAAATTGCAGCCGAAGCTCGAACAATACTACCGCGACTACATCGCCACGCTGAGCGAGGAGCGCGTCGAGAAGATCGGCGACGTCGATCGGTTCGTGATGCAAGAGGCGTACAACCTATCGAGTCCGTGGTTTATGGAATTTCTGGAATACGATCCCGTCGCGACTTATAGCAAGATCGACGTCCCCTTGTTGGCGATCCTCGGCGGCAAGGATATTCAGATCGAGATCGAAGAGAACGCCGCCGCTTACGAGAAGGCGTTCGCGGGCAAGAACGACGCGACGATCGAACGTTTCGCGAGCGTCAACCACCTGCTCCAAACCGCCGAAACGGGCGCGATGGAAGAATACGGAACAATACTCGAGACGGTTAGTCCAAAGGTTCTCGGTCTTATTGTGAAGTGGATCGGCGAACGAACGAAGTAGCGATCGGAGCATAACGTAACTCAACCATCTTGGAGAAAGACATGCGCGGTTTACTTATTGCGGTATTGTTGAGCGCGGCGACGTTCGCGCAGAACGCCGACGAGCGGCGGGAGTATCTCGCGTTTCTCGAAACGCTCGACGCGACCAAAGCGTCTTCGACGCTCCTCGCCGCCGATAAGTACGTAACGTTGGCTACCGCGGCGACCGACGAAGTTCGCGCCGCGATGTTCGTCGATTTCTGGAACCACTATCAAACCGTGTTGCGTAACGGCGCGATTATCGACTACAACGACACGGAAGCGACGGACGCCGTTCTCGCCTATTTGACGGGGCAAGAAAATCCGCGCGGCGAAGAACTGACGCGGGAGATCGAGCGGAACGGCTACGCGGCGCTAACCGTCGAAGGCGTGGACGTGTACGTTGACCGCGACGCGCAATGGATTATCGATAAGTGCGGCGCCGTACTTCCCGCCGCCATTCGCGAGTGGCTCGAGATCCTCGCCTACGAAGACGAACACCCGCTCTACGTCGAGGTGTACTACCTCCTCGGGAACGCCGAGGCGCTGATGGCGAAATACGCCGTGTTTTTCGAGCGCCGACACGACTTCATCCTGCGAGACGAGGCGTACGTCGCCTACCTCTCGGCGCAAATCGCCTACTTCTCAAACTACGATATGTACGATATGGACTACGGCTTGATGAAGTTCGACGAGACGGGAACCTTGACCGACGAGGCGAAAACGATGTACGAAAATTTCGTCGCCGACAATCCCGACAACGAGGCGGGGAAGATCGTCGCCGAATACTTGGGTTTACTCGAACAGAACAATTTCCAATACGAGGGCGAGCCCGAGAAATACGTGGACGCGATCGTCGAGGAATACGCGAGTTACGTAGATTATTAAAAAAACTAATCCATCAATAATAGCAGGGGACACCCGATGAAAACCACTTGGTACGCGCTCGTCGCGGCGCTCGCGTTCTTCGCGGCGTGCGGCGAGAAGACCGAAGAGACGACGCAGGACGAACAAACCGAAACGCCGAAGGAAGCCGCGGCGGAGAAGAAATCCGACGTTGATTTCGCGAAGGAATTCGAGGAGACGATCTCCGTGATGGACGTCTCGAAAATAGAGGCGACCGAACAAGCCGCCGAGAAATATAACGAGCTCGCCGCCGACGCCTCCGACCGAGAACGCGACGAGATGTTCGAGGATTTCTTCCTCCTCTATAAGCGCGTATTCGCGAAGAACAAAGAGCTCGAACGTTTGGAGATGAAGCGACGTATGGAGCTCGGCGCCTATATGATGGACGGAGCGTACGATCCCGAAGCGGAGAAGAATCTTAAATTCTATAAGGATAGTCCGTACGACATCGTATTCTACGGCATCGGGGCGTATCCCACGCTCACCGTCGATTACGCGTGGATCGAGGAGAACCTGACGAAGCTCGGACCCGAGAGTAAACGGTTCCTCGAGTTCATGAAATTCAAAGAAGAGAATCAGTTATACACGCTCTTCGCCGAGTTCGAGGTGAACCTGAAGAACGCCGAGCAAATTATGCTCCGCGCCGGCAAGATCCTCGAGGAGCATCCCGCGCATGTGGGGCGCGACCGAATCGAGCTTGAGTTTATGAGCGCGCTCACTTCCTACTTCTCTATTTACAACGAAGTGGACGAAAGCTCGGGTATAAAAATCTACGATCACTCCGCGAAAAAATACACGCCCGAGATGCAAAAGCGGATCCGCGACTTCGCCAACGCGCACCCCGACACGTGGGCGGGCGGGCACTTCAAGAAGATGATCGAATTGCTCGAACGAACCGACTTCGCTTACGAAGGTCCCGCGCAAGCGTATCACGAGGGCTTCCAGAATAAGGCGAATCAACTCCGCAATAAAATTATGGGGAAGGAAAATCAATGAAAGCGTGGATAATCGGCTTCGTCGTTTCGGCGGCGTTCCTCTTGGCGTGCGAGGAGGAATCCGACGGGGCGAACGGAGAGAATCCCGACGCCGAGTCGGCGAGTTCCGCCAACGAGAAGATCGAGGGATATAAAGAATATCTTGCCACGTTGGATAAGGCGGACGTCTATTCTTCGCAAGCCGCGGCGGATAGCTGCCTCGCGCTGATGGAGGGCGCTTCGCCGAGAGATCGCGACCGACTCTTCGCCGCGTTCTACGATTACCATGAAGATAACCTTGGTGAAACGATGAACCTCGTGCAACTCTCCTTCGATGAGCGCGACTCGGTCGCCGCCTACTTGACGGACGACCCCGACAACGACGAGGGCGAGAAAATCTATCACCACTACGCCCAAAGCCCGTTCAAAATCCGTTTCGTCGAACAAGAGTACTACTCGCACGTTTTCCTTCTTGTGGATATCCAATGGCTCGAGGAAACGTTCGAGGGAAAACTCGGTCCCGAAAGCGAGCGGTTTTTGGAATTCCTCAACTACTTGGAGCGCCGACCGATTCGCGGCGTGTTCGCGCTGAACCTGAAGAACGTCGAGGAACGGATGGTCGCCGCCTCCAAACTGATGAGGGAACAGCCCGAGTTCCTACTGTATCGGGAAGTCGAATATGAATACGTCCATGCGCTGATCGCCTATCTTACCGCCATTAATTTGAAGGACGGGCAGTACGGATTGGTGAAGTACGACGTGACCAAGGATAATAAAATCCTCACGCCCGAAATGCGTAAGGTGATGAAAAACTTCGTCGAGAACAATCCCGATACGCGCGCGGCGCACGACGTTGGGGAGTTCTACGAGCTCATCAAGGCGAACGAGTGGCGGCTCTACGGCAAGCCCGCGCAATACACCAACAACCTTATGGTCGAGCAAATGAAACTCGCCCACCCGATTAACACGGGGGAGATGTGAAAACCGACAAACGATTGGCTACACTCCTCGCGATTGCGCTCGCCTTCGCGTTGACGGCGTGCGACGAAAAGAAAGCCGACGACCGGAAAGCCGACGAGCCGACGGAGCAAACGGATAACAAGCGAAGCGAGAACGAGGCGGTCTCGGTCGAGTCGTACGAGAAGGCGCTCGCCAAGCTCGACGCGACGCAACTCGACGCCTCGAAAACGGCGGCGGAGAAATATCTCGATCTCGCCGACGACGCGTCCAACGACGAACGAGACGCGCTCTTCTCCGCGTTCTATCGCTTCTATCGGAAGAACCTCGACAACGTCGCCTACGTCGAGTTCCTTTCGGAAAACGAGCGCGAGGCGATCCGACGACACTTCAATCAACAGTACGGCGACCCCGAGGGCGAACGCGTTTGGGGCGACCTCGACGCGAGTCCGTTCAAGCCCGTCTTCCGTTGGAAAGAAATGACGCTGGAAGAGGACGTCGTCTGGATGAAGGAAACCTTCCGAGGCAAGCTCGGTCCCGCCTCGAAAGAGTTCCTGGACTATCTCGGTTTCAAGGAAGAAACCAACACGCACGACACGGACGACGAGACCGCGCTCCGATTGGCGAACGTCGAGGAGCGGTTGGCGTACACGTCGGGGATAATGGAGCGGCATCCCGACTTCGGATTGAACGCCGTCCTCGAGTTCGACTACATCGGCGCCTTCCTCGCCTACCTCGCCCCCTACGAGAACCGAGACAAGAGTTACGGCGTGACGAAGTATAAACCGGGAACGACGACCTTTACGCCCGAGATGGAAAAGGTGGCGCGGAAGTTCGTCGAGAACCATCCCGGAACGCGCGCCGCCGAGCAAGTCGGCGAGTTTGTGCGGATGATCGTCGCCGGCGGATACGAATATCAAGGCGAGCCGTCGGCGTACGTCGATAGACTCGCCGAACGACAACAAATCCTCTATCACAAATTCCACGAAACGGAATAGGCATGCGGAAATCGTTGACGGCTTTTCTTCTTCTCGCGGCGCTCTTTGGGGCGTGCGGCGAGAAATCGAACGACGCCCAAAAGGACGCCGACGCGACGCCGAGTAAGGCGCGCGCTTACGCGAACACGATCGACAAACTCGACGAGGGGAGCGTCGTCGCCGCCGGCGAGGCGGCG
>WJMR01000009.1 GCA_014727845.1 Ignavibacteriales bacterium | reverse complement strand
TGCTCGATCGTCTCGACGTTGTCGCGCTTCACGGTCGTCTCGATCTCGAGCGTCAGGTAGTCGTCGTCGGAATCGTCCCGCCAGCGGATCGTCATCGGCTTATCCTTCGGATGGCGGGAGGGCGCCTCGAGCCGCGTGAGCGCGCGCCGTTGCGAGACGATCTCGCACGCGTAGCGTTTCCCGTCGCTCAACTCGAACTCGAAACGGTAGGTCGTTCCGGGTTCGAGCGTCGCCTTCCTCGGATTGGCGGGTCGATAGAACGGCACGTTGTTGACCATTTCGTAATCCACCGCCAGCGCCTCGCCGTTGAGCGTGACGCCGCCGTTTTTTATCTCCACCGCGTCGCCGTTTTTATCCAGCGCGTACGCGTGAACGGTCGTCTCGGCTTTTCCGTCGGCGCCGGTCGTTCGTTCGAGGACGACGTCGGGCGAGAGCAACGACGGGTCGGTCAGCTCCACGTCCGAAAGAACGGAGCGTTGGCGGCAGCCGGCAAGCGTTAGAAGCAGAGCCGCCGCGCCCAGTATCGCGAATCGTGTTTTCATAGATGCCTCGTGTTGTGGGTGGTCGTCAATTGTCCGCACGCCGCCTCCACTTCGCGCCCGACGGTTTTCCGTACGAAGGCGTCCACGTTCTTGGCGCGGAGGAGTTCGACGAATCGTTCGACGCGCTCGGGGGGCGAGGGGACGAGCGCCTCGTCGAGCTCGGGAACGGGGTTGAGGGGAATGACGTTGACCTTCGACGGAAACCTTCCCGCGATCTTCGCCAACGCGCGGGCGTCCTCGTCGCGGTCGTTGATGTTCGCGATCGCGGCGTACTCGAGCGTAACGCGCGTGTCGGTCGCGCGGGCGTACCGCTCGGCGGCGGCGAGAGTATCCGCGAGTGAATATTTCCGATTGACGGGCGCGATACGCGAGCGAACGTCCTCGAAAGGGGAGTGGACGGAAATAGCCAACTTCACGCGGACGCCCTCGTCGGCGAGTCGATCGATCGCCGGGGGGACGCCCGCCGTCGAGACGGTGACGCGCTTGCGCCCCAGTCCGATCGCCCGCTCGTCCAGCAACAGCCGAAGGGAACGAACCGTCGCGTCGTAGTTCAGGAGCGGTTCGCCCATCCCCATATAGACGACGTTCGTGATCGGGACGTCGAGGCGACGGCTCGCCATAAGGTATTGATCGAGGATTTCGCCCGCGTCGAGGTTGGCGCGGAAACCCATTTTGCCCGTGGCGCAGAAGGCGCAGTCGAGCGGACATCCGACTTGCGTCGATACGCAGAGCGTCGCCCGTCCCTCGCCCGGTATGAGCGCCGACTCGACGAGCTCGCCCGATTCGGTTCGGAAGAGGAACTTACCGGAGCCGTCGGGCGCCTCCGAAAACTCGACGAGCGCCAAGGTCGTCGGCGGACCGAGCGCCTCGAGTTTGGCGCGGAAGCGTTTCGGGAGGTTCGTCGCTTCGTCGTAGGATTGCACGCCCGTTTTGTGGAGCCAACCGAATAGTTGGTCGCCTCGGTAAGCGGGCTCGCCGAGGTCTTTCGCGAGCGCGCGGGTCTCCTCGAGCGCGAGCCCCTTCGGCCGCGGCGCGGTCGTTTCTTTTTGTGACGGCGTTATCATAGCGGGCGTAATATACAAAAAACGGGCGGCGGATTTTTCCGACGATTCGGCGCGTTTTCGATAAGCGGAACCGCGCGGGATTCGGCGCGTCTTAAGCGAAGACCGCGGGTCGATAATGGTTTGATTTTCTTGACATTATGGATAGGCGACCGTAATTTTGTTAGTCTATCAAAAAATGGAAATCCTTTGCCTCGGAAACAAACGCAAGCCGATAAACAAGCGCAAGAAACCCTGAAAGCCGGCGGCGAAATACCGCGTCACATCGCCGTGATAATGGACGGCAACGGCAGATGGGCGAAGAAGCGGGGCTTGCCGAGGAACGTGGGGCATCGGAACGGCATCGAGTCGGTGCGCGACATCATCGAGACGTGCGCGCAGTTGGGCGTCGGGTATCTGACGCTCTACACCTTTTCGACCGAGAACTGGCGGCGTCCGAAGAACGAAGTGGACACGTTGATGCGGTTGATGCTCTCGGCGTTGCGGAAAGAGACCGACGAGATAAACGAGAACGACGTGCGCGTTCGCGTGCTCGGGGACGTTGACGCCGTGCCCGACGCCGTTCGGGGCGAGTTGCTGGAAACAATCCGGCTGACCTCGAATAACTCGGGGCTAACGTTGCGGCTCGCGTTGAGCTACAGCGGCAGGTGGGAGATCGCCCGCGCCGCCAAACGCTTGGCGATCGCCGCGCGGGACGGGGAGATCGATCCCGAAACGATCGACGAGAACGCCTTCGCCGAACGCCTCGAAGGCGCCGACGCGCCCGACCCCGATTTGCTCATCCGCTCGGGCGGCGAGTTCCGAGTCAGCAATTTTCTCCTATGGCAAATCGCCTACGCCGAAATTTACGTCGCCGACGTTCTTTGGCCCGATTTCCGACGCAAACATCTTTACGAAGCGATTGAAGATTTTCGGCGGCGGGAGCGGCGTTTTGGGAAAGTCAGCGAACAACTTCAGGAAGAGAAATAACAACGAGTTTATGAAGAGTATCTTTTCGGGCGCGACGCTCGCGCTCGTCGCGGCGCTTTGGTTCGCCCCCTCCGGCGCGAACGCGCAACCGCAACCAAAAACCTACACGATCTTGAGCATCGCCGTCGAAGGCGCCGAAACCGCCGACGCCCGCACCATCATCGTCAACAGCGGCTTGAAGAGCGGCGACGAGATTTCCGTGCCGAGCGACGCGCTCATCAACGCCGTTAAGCAACTCTGGTCGCTTAACCTATTCGCCGACGTCGAGATACTTATCTCGAAGGAAATTCGCGACGGCGTCGAGCTCACAATCCGCGTCGAAGAATATCCGCGCCTGGAAAAAATCGTCGTCGAGGGCGAAGACGAAATCGACGAGGACGACATACTCGACGAAACGTCGATGTCCCGAGGGCACATCCTCAAACCGCAAAAAGTGCGGGCGACGATCAATCGCGTTATGAAGCTTTACGAGGAGGAGGGGCTCCTTAACGCCGAGATCGAGGCGAAGTATTACGTGTACGACCGCGTGGACACGGTGGACGAAGACCTCGCCATCGTCTATTGGCGCAACGAGGACGACTTCGACGACGAGTACGAACTCGAGTACGACCTCGACGATCTCCGCAACCGAAACCTCGTCGAGAAAATCAAAAACAAGAAGCTCTTGATGTTCGACATCGAGGAGAACGATCCCGTCGTTGTGCGGAAGATCGAGTTTACGGGCAACGAAACGTTCGACGACGACGACTTGCGAGACGAGTTGGAGGAGACCGCCGAAGCGCGCTGGTGGAAGTTCTGGAGTAGCGCGCAGTTCAACCGCGAGAAGTTCGAGGAGGATAAACAGAAGCTCGTCGATTTCTATCATAAGAACGGCTATCGCGACGCGGAGATACTCGGGGACACGCTCGTCTATCGAAACGACAAACAGGATTTGGACGTCTATATCTCGCTTCACGAAGGTCCGCAGTACGTCTTGCGTCACGTCGAGTGGGAAGGGAACTCGGTTTACACCGACGAGCAGCTCACCCAACGGCTGAATTTCAGAGAAGGCGAGATCTACGATTACGAGAAGCTCCAACTCAACCTTTATCAGAACGAGCGACAGACGGACGTCTCCTCGCTCTATATGGATAACGGCTATCTCGCGTTTCGTCCGCAACTCACGGAGAACCGCGTGGAGGGCGACTCGGTCGATCTCCTCATCCGCGTCAACGAGGGCAACCAATTCCGCGTCAACGGCGTCGATATCGAGGGGAACGACAAGACGATGGAGAAGGTTATCCGTCGCGAACTCTACACCTTGCCCGGCGACTTTTTCAATCGGAGCGCGGCGCTGCGGAGCTTGCAGCAGCTGGCGAACCTCCAATTCTTCAACGTTGAAAAACTATATAAAGAAGGGTTGGACGTTCGTCCCGTCAGCGATTCGACGGTGAACGTGATATACTCGGTGGAGGAGAAATCGAGCGACTATCTGAACGCGTCGATCGGTTACAGCGGCTCGTTCGGTTTTAGCGGCGCGGTCGGATTCACCTTCACGAACTTCTCGCTCGCCAATCCGTTCCAAATGGGGGGCGGACAGGTGCTTAATTTCAATTGGCAGTTCGGCGTCGGGAACCTCTATCGGACGTTCACGGTCGGGTTCACCGAACCGTGGTTTATGGACACGCCTACGTCGGTCGGCGTCGAGTTCTTCGACACGCGGCAGCGCTACTACTACGATATGAGCCAGACGGGCGGCACGCTCCGCGTCGGCAGGCGTTTGCGTTGGCCCGACGACTACTTCTACGTGCAGGGGCGTTTGAAGTATCAGCACAACAACGTGATGGAAGGCGGCTTCTACTATGCCGAGGGCTTGTCGGAACAATTCGGCGTCGGCGCTACGATTTCGCGAAAGAACATCGACAATCCGATCTTCCCCTCGAAGGGTTCCTCCCTCTCGCTCGACGGCGAGCTTTCGGGCGGTCCGTTCCTTCCCGGCAACGTCGATTACTACAAGATCGGCTTCAACGCCGAATGGTATCGTCGCCTGTTCAACTCGAACAAATTCGCGCTCTTCCTCTCGATGAACTTGGGATATATGGACGAGCTCCGCGAGGGGACGATCGTCAATCCGTTCGAGTACTTTTTTATGGGCGGCAGCGGTTTGGTTATCGCCACCGTTCCGCTCCGCGGCTACGACGACCGCACCGTTAATCCGTATCGCAACGGCGAGCGGATCGGCGGTCGCGTCTCCGCCAAATACACCGCCGAGGTTCGGTTCGCCGTCGCGCTCGAACCTATGCCCATCTACATTCTCTCGTTCCTCGAGGCGGGCAACGTGTACGAATATCCGCGCTACATCGACCTGTTTACGCTTCGGCGTTCGGCGGGCTTCGGCGCGCGCATCTTGGTCAACCCGATCGGCTTGATCGGTTTCGATTTCGGCTACGGTTTCGATCGAAAAGACGTGGACGGCAACGAACCGGAGTGGATGTTCCACTTCCAGTTCGGACGAGGCATGTAGCCGTTCCCAATTCTATTAATCCAAAGACACGAGGAGAAACGTGAAACAAATAGTGTTAACTTTATCGATGCTCGCCTTCGTCGGCGCCGCGTGGGCGCAGGAAACGCCGGACGCTCCGGGCGGACTTACGCAACGCGTCGCCTACGTCAACACCGAGGCGATTTTGGAGCAATGGCCCCCCGCCATCAAAGCGCAGGGCGAGCTCGAGGATATGGTGGACGAATGGAACGCCCGACTCGACAGTATGACGCTCGCGTTGCAAACCGAATACGCCGACGTCCAGAAGCGGATGAATATGATGACCGAAGAGCAGCTTCAGCAGGCGCAGCAGGATCTCGTCGAGATGCAGCAAGAGGCGGAGCGGTTCCGACAGTCGAAGTT
>WJMR01000091.1 GCA_014727845.1 Ignavibacteriales bacterium | reverse complement strand
CTATTTGTTCCCGGCGGAACGCTTACCTATCTCCGCTTCGATATGAGCCGCGAGATGAAGGAGATCGTTATGCTGGAGTTGGTTCGCGAGTCGCTCGACTTCGCCCTCTTTCATGCGCACGGCTCGGTCGATATGCAATACCTGATCGGATACCCCGTGCCGCGTAACGCCGGCGAGAACGTCGAGTCGATCCGCATGTTCCTGCGCTCCAAGTTGCGGACGTTTAAGCGATGGGGACGCGACATCGACGAGGCGAAGCAATACTACATCGACCAATACGGCGTTACCGAGGAATGGTTCGAGGGCGCGTTCGAGGATTCGTCGATCGCCGCCGACTCCATCGTCGAATACAAGCTCGACCTTTACGCGCGCGACGTTGACGCAATCGAGCCGGGCGCGGAGTTCGTCATCTTCGACGAGTGCTTCAACGGCTCGTTCCACCGTGAGGGATACATCGCGGGGTCGTATCTCTTTGGCGACGGCGCGACGGTTGCCGCGTACGCCAACAGCGTGAATTGTTTGCAGGATAAGTGGGCCGATAAGGATCTCGGTCTGCTCGCTCGCGGGGTTTCGGTCGGCGAGGCGCACAAGTCATGGAACTACCTCGAGAATCACGTGCTCGGCGATCCAACGTTTTTCTTCGCGCCTTCGGCCGGCGAGCGGTTGTCGCTTCCCGGCGAGGAGGAGGTCGTGCTCCGGCTCGGCGCCGACGACCCCAACCTCCGCGCCCACGCCGTTTCCACGCTCTCGCGCGGCGCCGGCGGTTTTTCCGACGAGGCGCTCCGACGTTTTGAGACGGAGGAGTCGTTCGTCGTTCGCCTCGCGCTTCTCGACGCCCTCGCCAATGCGCGGGACGTCAACCTCGAGCGCGTCCTGCCAATCGCGGCGCGCGATCCGTACGAGTTTATCCGACGCAAGGCGGTCGAGCTTATGGGCCAAATCGGCGATCCGAAATTCGTGCCCGTTCTCATCGACGCGGTTATGAACGATCCGAGTAAGCGCGTCTCTTTCAACGGACGCAACGCGCTCTCGGTTATGCCGTTCGACTCGGTAATCGTCGCAATGAAACGCTATATCGACTCGGCGCCGGATTTTTTGGACAAGGCGGCGCTCCACGAAACGATGGCCGCCAAGTTCGAGCGCGATCGCGCATGGCTTTGGGAGGAACTGCTTCCCGAGATTAACGACGACACTCTCGCGCTCAAGAAACGGATCGGCGCCGTAAGGACGTTGCGAAACTACCGCTTCGTCGAGGGGATCGACGAGATCATCAAAGTAGCGCTCGATTCGGAACAACCCGACGAACTACGTGTCGCGATCCTCGAGGCGCTCGGGTGGTACGTCTATTCGTTCAAACGAGAGAATATTGTCAACGCGTGCGATCAAATCATCGCCCGCGCCGACGCGCCCGAATCCGTGCGGAACGAGGCGATAAAAACGAAAGCGCGCATCGTGGAAGGACCAAACGTTCCGTTAACCCCTTAACTATTTAAGCTTTAATTATTAAATCGCAATTAAAAAGCCGGTCTCCTTTTCGAGACCGGCTTTGTTTTTTTGCGATAACCGGGTTTCCTATTTGAGCAAGACCGCTTTCCCCGTCGCTCGTCTCTCGAATCCGTCCGCCGACACGGCGCGCAACTCGTAGAGATAGACGCCGCTCGCCAAAGCCGAGGCGTCGAAGGTAACGCGGTACACGCCGGCGTCGTAGCGCTTATTAGTCGCCGTCGCCGCTCGTTCGCCGAGCGCGTTGTATATCGCCAACTCGACGTTCGCCGCCTCGGGCAACGAGAATTGGAACACCGTCGCGGCGTTGAACGGGTTGGGGTAGTTTCGCTCCAACGCGAATTCAATCGGAGCGGATAACTCGACTTCGATCGTCTCGGAATAGGCGAAGGCGCCGTCGAGATCGACTTGCTTCAAGCGGTAGCGCGCGACGCCCGTCGCCTTGGGCTCATCCGCGAACCGATACTCGCGAGGTACGTTCGAGACGCCCGCCGCTTCTACGAATCCGATCTTCCGAAACGCGTCGTCTCCGAGCGCCCGCTCGATCTCGAAACCGCGGCTGTTCGACTCGGACTCGGTGCGCCAACGGAGCGTCACCTCCCCTTTTGCGAACGCCGCGTCAAACAAGGATAACTCGACGGGAACGATCCGATCTCCCAACCGAGCGAGAAACATATCGTGTCTCGATCCCACCGCGCGAACGGACTCCAAGTCGTAGTTCGCCGTTCCCGTGATATATCCGGCAAGATAGATTTGCCCTTGCGAACCGAAAGCGATGTCGTAGATCGCGTTGTCGAGCGATCCCTCAATAGACTGCCCCCAGTGCGGCGCGTTATCCTTGAAGACGATAAGAACCCCGTCCCGCGAGCCCGACCCGCCCATCGGTATCGAGTCTCCCGTGACCACTTCGCCCTTCACGTAGCCGCCGACGTAGATCAGCGAATCGTCGAGGGCGACGGCGCGCGCTTCGTCCTCCAACTCGCTTCCGAAAACAAACGCGGTGTCGAGCGTTCCGTCGAGATCGTAGATAACGACGAACATATCCTCTTGCCCCGCGGAATAAATCTCTCGTCCCTCCACTTCGAGCGTGTCGTAGAACTCTCCCGCCACCACAACGATACTGTCGTTGACGGCGACGTCGTAGGGAACGTCGGTGAAGCGTTCGCCGACGGTGCGCGCCCAGAGGTAGTCGCCGGTCGCGCCGTCGAGTTTCGCGATGTACGCCTCGCGCCCGCCAATCGCCGTAAGCGTGTCGTTCCCGAGGAGCGCAACGCCTTGATAGACGCCCGTGATATAAACGTCTTCTTTCGCGTCAAGCGCCATCGTCTTTACTTCTTCGCTCGGATTTGGACTACCGGCCGTTTGCGTCCAGACGACGTTTCCGTCGAGATCGGTCTTTACGATCAAGCCGTCGCGATTGCCCGCGCCCGTTATCGAGACGCCGTTAAAGTTTACGGTGTCCACGTCCGTGCCGCCAAAGTATCCGCCGATTAAGAGATGGTCGTCCGACGTTACGAGCAACTCGTTCGCCTTACACTGCTTCTGCCCTTTGCCTTCAAACATACCGATATAATTTCCCGAGGCGTCGTACTTCGCCACGAAGATATCCCAATTGTCGGTGGACGTTGCGGTGTCGTCCCCAAAGTAGGCGGTTCCGAAATACCCGCCCGCGAAGTACACGTTTCCGGATTGATCGACGCAGACGGCGCGCGCTTCGTCGGATGACGCGGAACCGGGCGAGCCGTCGGCGACCGCCCACGAGGCGACGCTGTCGGGGGCATACTTCGCGACGAAAGCGTCGTTATTGCCCAAAGTCGAGATGGAAACGCCGTTGCCGAAGTTAAGCGGATCGCTTTTCAGTTTGCCCGTTAGGTACACGTTGTCGGCGTCGTCCACCCAGATATCGTACACGTAATCGTCCAAGCCGCCGCCCGGGGCGACGAGCCACTCGAAACCGCGCCGTTGCGCGTTCGCGTCCGCCAACGCGACGAAGGCGAACAGAACCGAAAGAAATCGTAAGCCGTGTTTCATCATATTCCTCCTCTTGGAATAAAAAAGGGACGACCGTCGCCGTCCCTTGATAATACTTGTTTGGCGCGACTATTTCAACAGCGTCATTTTTCTCGCGAGCGCGCCGTTCTCCCATCGTAGCTCGAAGAAGTACACGCCCGAGGCGAGTCCCTCGGCGTTAAAGGTAAACGTGTGGGTTCCCGCTTGGAAGTATCCCGCCGCGGTTTTTTCAATCGCCTCGCCCGCCGCGTCGTAGATCGTCAATTCAATCTCCGCCGCTCGCGGTAACGTAAACTCGATGACGGTCGTGGGGTTGAAGGGGTTCGGGTAGTTCGCCGCCAGTTCGAACTCACTCGGCGCCGCGTCGCGGTCGGAAACGTCCACGGGACCGTCGGCGTAGATCGTCGCGCCGCCGCTTCCGAGTAGCACGCCTCCCACCGTCGTCGTCGCGACACAATACGCGGAACTCTCGATTTCGTCCCGCGAGTAGATCGTCCATGTGTCTCCCGCGTCGGTCGTTTTCCATAGATCGTATCCGCCGACGGCGTAGCCGATGCCGCCTCCCTCGAAATAGACTCGATCGAATCGCGTGTCGCATCCCGTCGGCGTCACGCTCGCCCAGTTGGCGCCCGCGTCGGTCGTCTTGAGGATCACTTCCTCGCCGACCGCGACGGCGATCTCTCCGGAGACGAGGACGACCGCCTCGATATCGGGCATCGTCACGCCGCTCGGAAGGGCGCCCACGGTCGAGTAGTTCCACGAGCCGCCCCCGTCGGTCGTGTATCCCAACGCGAGATTTTCCCCGACGACCATGCCTTTGTTCGCGTCCGCGAAGACGATATCCAGGAGCGTTTCGTAGAACACGTTGTCCACGTAGGTCCACGAGCCGCCGCCGTCGGTGGTGTGGTAGATCACGTCGTGTCCCGTCGCCAATTTACCCGCGACGAAGCCCTCGTCGGCGTCGAAGAAATAGACGCCGTAGTTGACCATACCCGTTTGGAAACTGTCTTGCATCGCCTTCGCCCAGGTGGCGCCGCCGTCGGTGGTTTTTGCGACGGACTTATTGTTCCGCGCGGCGTATCCGACGTTCTCGTCCACGAAATAGAGTCCTCGGATCGTCGGGCAGGCGTCGCCGAGCGCGGCGTAGGACCCGGTCCACGAGGCGCCGCCGTCGGTCGTCTTTGCAATTATGCCGTCGTAGCCCGCGGCGTAGAGAACGTTGTCGTTCACCTTCGCCAGTCGATAGAACGACCCGCCGGGGAAAGGGGTGCGGAGCGTCCACGAGTCGCCAAAATCGTTCGACGTCATAATGCCGCCGCCGGAGCCGACTACGACGACGTCGTCGCCGTTCGCCTCGATCGACTTAGCCGTGAAGCCGCCGGGCGTCGGGATTCTCGTCCAACTCGCGCCGCCGTCGGTCGATCGGATTATCGTCGTTCCCTCGTACGCCGCGCCTCCCGCCACGAGGAGATTGTTCGCGTCCTTCGCGGCGATTCCATAAAGGTTGACGTACACGCGATCGGCTTCGGGCAACTCGACGTATTCCCAGTTTGCGCCCCCGTCGGTGGTCGTAAAAATGATCGAGGGTTGGAGTCCCGCCGCGCGCGATCCCCACCCGACGGCGATCGCGTCGGTGGCGGAAAGCATCTTCACGCCGCGCACGTCGGTGCGGGTATAAACGGGCGGCAACCCCGTGAAGGCGCCGGCGTTCCAGGTCGCGCCGTCGGTGGTGTAGTAAAGGTCGAGCTTGCCGTTGCCGCCGCCGACGGCGATACCCTTGCCGCCCTCGAAAAAGTCGATCGCCTCGAGGTCGCCCGTCGTATGCTCGAAATCGAGCGTCCAGCTCGCGCCGCCGTCGGTGGTGGAGTAGAATCTCGCCGAGTCGTAGTTCGAGACGAGCGCCCATCCGTCCGACGAGCTCGCGAAATACACGTCAACCACGTCGGCGGTTTCGTTGGGAAGCGTCATTTCCGTCCACGTCCCGCCGCCGTCGGTCGTCTTCGCCATATAGCCGTCTTCGCCGCCGATAAAACCGACGTTCGGATCGAGAAAGTGAAGACCGTCCACGTCGTTCTCCACGCCGAGGTCGATCTCCTCCCAGGTCGCGCCGCCGTCGGCGGTTCGAAGGACGGAGCCGCCCCATGATCCCGCGAACCCGTTCACGGCGCTCACCATTTGTAGATCGGTTAACGGTCCGTAGCTTTGTTCGAGTATCGCGCTAAATTGCGCGTAACTCGCCGCGCTCGCGGCGACGACGAGAATCGTAATCAATCGCTTCATACCTCATCCTCCTCGATGGTTGCGATAGTGGTTATTACTGATTTAACAATCACCTATTTAATAGTATAGACTTAAAACGTCCATAACCGAATCGCGACGATTAAGGCGACGCGATCGCGAGTCTTGCCGCCGCTTTCTCGGCGGTCGAATTGAAAGGCGAGCGAGAGATCCGAGCCGCCGACGTCTAACTCGGCGCCGAGTGCGCCGCGAAGAGCGGTCGCGTCCTCCCCGCCGTAGAGGAAGTCATGTTCAAAGGTTTCGTATCCGACGCCCGCTCTCGCGACGGCGTTTTCGGTTACCGCGATCTCCCCCGCCGCCAAGAAGCGCACGTCGGTCGAGGAAATCGAGACGAACCGTCGGTCGATGTATTTCGTCGAGTCGGCGTTTCGCATAGTCGCGCCCGCTTCAATCGTCGCGAGGAAGCCGTCGCCCTCGTAGGCGAATCCGCCTTCGACGCCGATCGCGTCGGTCTCCCACTCCCAGATGAGCAGGTCGCGGTCGCTGATCTTCGACCAACTCGCGGTTTGTTCGTATCCGACGCGCGCGCCGGCCGTCACGCGCTCGGTAGCGCGCCACCTCGCCGCCGCCTTCGCTTCGACGCCGTCAAAGCTCGCGTAGCCCTCTTCGTATTCAATGATCAAGCCCGTCGGAATTTCGACGATCGTGTTCCGATGGGCGGGACCGCCCGCCGCGGCGAGTTCGAGATCCTCGAACGGGCGCCAGTGGATTTGCGCGCGCGGCTCGAAGCGCGTTTTCCGTATTCGTTGCTCGGACGTCGATCCGCGGTCCGAGACGCGATAACGTTCCCCTCTATAATAGTACGTCTCGACTTCCCGCAGGTTAACGTCGTTCGCGGTAATTTTTTCGGACTCGTCCTCCAACTCGACGGTCGCGCCGAACACAATTCCGGGCGTCGGTTCGTACGCCGCCCCGAACACGCCGACGACGTCGCGATCGACGACTTCCGCGTAGGTGTACACGCGCTTCAATCCGTCCAAGAGCATATACCTACCGAAGGCGCCGAGCGTCAATCCGTCGATCGGCTCGAACGCGTAGGTCGCTCGCACGTCGGGTCCGTTGTATCGGAATTCTCCGGCGGTCGTGTCGGCGTAGAAGAACGCCTCGCCTCCGTAGGGAACGCGCTTGAGGGATCGCTCGTACCTCTGTCGCGCCTCGTAGAGGTAGTCCACGGATCCGCGAAAGACGCCCGAGGAATCGAGGTTCTTGACGCCGTCGAATTTGGCGCGGTAGCGGTCGATCGCCTCGGCGGAGTACCGTCGTCGATAGTCGCCCGAGACGTAGCCGCCGCTCGGCGCCACGTCCAGCCGCGTCGCGGTCTCGTCGCGCGCCATCCACGCGGGGTTGCCGTCGAAGTCGTAGGGCGTCAGCGAGAGCGTCTCGTCTTCTATCGCCAAGGAGGCGCCGCCCATCGCTTGGAGGCGATACGTCTGCGCCTCGAGCGGGCGCGGCGCGAGGGCGATCGCGAGAACCGCGACCGCCGTCGTTATCCGATAGTCCATACGTTCCTCGTCATTCAAAATCGGGTATCGCGGCGACCACGATCAAACCGAAGACGCCCGTTAAAAACGCCAACGCGATTCCCGGCGCCGCGTACTTCATAGGCGCGCCGCGCTTCCGATACACGAAAAACGCGACGACCGCCGAAAGCGTCATAAGGATCAGCGCGATCGGTCCGGAAAGCCGCGCGTGAAATCCGACGTACGGATCGTTCGCGGTTAAGAATCGAATTTGGAAGGGGAAGAGCGCCTCGGCGACGGTTCCGCTCGCACGGTCGTATTTCGTCTCCATCGGCTCGCTATACGCGTCGATCAACTCGTAGTCGCGGTCGATCGCGAACGCGCTCACCTCGTCCTTCTTGATAATGTTGACGGTGCGAAAGAGTATGTCGCCGCGCATACTAAGTTCGTCCGTCCGCCAATTGAATCCTTCGAGGGGTAGTTCGATCAGCTTATAGTCGTCGTAGCTAATCATGAACACACGGCTATCCTCGCCGACGAGTATGCCGTAGAATTCTCGTAGCTCCATCTCGCGCGTGGCGATATAGACGGGCGTCAGGTCGTCCGGGATTTTGAGATCCGCCACGATCGGCTCGCCTTTGGCTTGGATTATGTGAAACACTTTGTCGTCGGCGTCAACCGCGAAGACGCCCGCGTCGAACGGTTTCCGCGTATTAAAGTTCCCGAAGGTTCGCTTGCCCGGAAACGCGAATCCCGCCTCCGCCAACGCCTCGGTGAACTTGACGCTCTTCTCCTCGATCACCTCGTTGCGCGCGGCGTGCACGAACTCGACGCGATCGGCGATCCGACAGTAATCCTCGGGCATATCGAGGCGCACTCTGCCGGACTGCGACTCGAAGAGAGGAAAGAGGGGGATGAGTTCCTTCCGAACATACCGCGGCTTTACGGCGAACGTGAAGTTGTTGTCGCGGATCGCCTTCGGATCCATCGCCACGCCGTGTAGCGTGTCGGGTAGTTTCCCTTCGGAGACGAGCTGGCGATAGGTGAGGAACGGAACGGCTTCTTCGAACCAGTCGCCGTCGAAGCCGTCTTCGTCGGGCGTGTAGTAGAGCGTTCCGTCCACGCCGCCTTTGATGATCGCGAAATCGTTGACGGTCGGGCTATAGAACGCGCGCGGCTCCTTAGGAGGCGTGTAGAAAAGTTCCCAATAGATGTCGGGAAGCGCGGCCGCGGCGAAAAGAACGACGAGCGCGGCGAGAACCGTTTTTCCTAATCTTCTCAGAATCATACGATCCCCCGTTTGTAATGGAATCCGGAAACGAATAGTAAGAGGAACGTCGCGGAGACGACGAGCGCCGCGGCCCACCAAGCGTGGGCGAAGGCGTCGTTGCCCGCGTTGAACGAGACGCCGAGAAAGAGGGCGTCCACAAGAGCGTAGCCGGTTAACGCGATCACGACGCGACGCGTCCAGCTGATCTCCACGAACGCCGCCGCCGTAACGAAGTACGCCGCGAATCCCGCGAAGAACCACGGCGCGACGGTGACCGTCATCGAGTCGAACACTTCGACGGGGAAGAAGGCGAGGGTCGTCGCCGCGAGGATCAGATAATCGATCGCGAAGATCGCCGCCAACTCGAGCGCGCCGATCAGCTGCGTCGTCGCGAGGATCTTTTGCTCGGGCGCGGGCAAGTGGAGCGTAAGTTTCAAGCGGCTTTGGCTCAGCTCGGGGGTGAACTGCATTACCGCGTAGATCAATCCCGAAAGCGCGGGGATGTATTTGATATCGACATAATAGAGATATTCTTTGAAGACGACGTTCATCAGCACGACGTTCGCCTCGACCGTTTTCATCGTGTTGGCGAGGTCGAGATAAACGCCGGCGGCGACGAGCAGATTAATCGCGCCGATCGCGACGAGCGTCCACTTCGTCTTAAGCCATTCTTTATACCAAAGGGCGAACAACATAGTAAAATCCTTGCTCGGTGGTTAATGAGTGAAACCGACTAATTAATATTTTCCCGTCACGCCGATGAACGCGTCCTCGAGCGACATCGGGACTTCCCGAACGTTGCGAGGTTTCGCGCCCGATTCGGCGAGCGCCTTCTCGACGGCCGCTCGCTCGGCGAACGAGTACACGACGCCGCGCGTTTTGAGCCACTCGTAGTTCAGGAGCACGTCGCTCTTCTTGAGCGGCGTCTCGGGGGAGGCGTCGTGCTCGAAGTCGTAGCGCTTGAACGTTTCCCGAAACTCCTTGAGCGGCATATCGACGAGCACCTCGTTGTAGCCCATTATCACGCAGTCGTCGAGGAAATCCTCGAGGTCTTGGATGATGTGCGAAGTGACGAAGATCGTCTTGCCTTCCGAGCGGGCGTATTCGTCGAGATAGTCGAGGAAGAGTCGGCGGTAACCCGCGTCGAGTCCCATCGAGTAGTCGTCGAGGATCAGCAGGTCGGGGTCTTGCGCGAGGATGAGCCCCAACGCCACTTGCGACCGCTGGCCGCAGGACATCTTCGAGATCTGTTGGCTTTCCGAGATCGCCATCTTCGACATCAGCTCGAAGTAGGGCGCGCGTTTCCATCGGGGATAGAAGCGCCGATAGAACTTCTCGATCTGCACGACGTTCATAAACTGATATTGGATGTGTCCCTCGATCAGAAACCCGACGCGCGATTTCGTATCGGGCGAGAGGTTGTAGCTATCCTCGCCGAGCATAAGGCAACGCCCCGACTTGGGTCGCAAGTAGCCGTTGAGGATGTTGATCGTCGTCGTCTTGCCCGTGCCGTTCTTACCGAGCAAGCCGAAGATGCTCCCCTTCTTGATCTTGAAATTCAGGTTTTCGTAAACGAGCTTCTTGCCGTAGTAATGCGTCAAGTCGATCGCTTCGACGACGGTTTCCATATCGCTCCTAACTTATTTATGATAGCCGGGCGTCGGGAAAGGAATCTGCTCCCAATCCAGAAGCCCGTCGTTTGTATCGTTGCCCGGTTCGGTTCGCTGCATAGATTGCCCCGTATATTTGGGCGGACTAAGGGCGAAGCTACGATCCACGCGGGGATCGAGCGTCTTGAGTAAGTACGTCTTGCTCTGGTATTCCAACGCGTCCACGATCGTCTCGATGTCGATACCGTCCTCCCATACGGCGTCCTCGCCGTTCGAGACGACGATCACGTCGCTCACCAGATTGATCATAAAATCGACCGTCTTCTCCGAGCGGAGATTCGAGAGGTTGGGGACGTTCGGATTGTCGATGTCCGTCGAGCTGTACTGATTGTAGAACTCCCAATCGGCGTTGGTTAAATCAATCGAGGTGGAAATCGAGTTTCGGTGATCGACGGCGTCCTGCGCCAACACCACGTAGGAGTCGGGCGGAAAGGGGATGTTCTTCTCGCCCGGCTCGCCGGGGAACTTGAAGATGTAGATCGCGCCGTCGATGTCGTCGTCCGCGCCCGCGTCGAATCCCGGTCCGCCCTCGTCGCGGTTGCCCGAGACGCGATAGACGATCCAGCCGTCGAGATATTTCGTTTCGCCGGAGTAGTTGTAGAGTTCGATGAATTGATCGTAGAAGTAGAAGAAATTATTGTCGGGACCGCCGGCGTAGATCTCGTGAATCTCGACGCCCGTGTTGGCGATTTGCCGCGCCTCGATCGTGTCGATCAGCGTCGAGCCGCTGATAATCGGGGCGTCGTTAAGGTTGCCCGCCAGGAGGATGAATTCGAACTCGGGATGACGCGCCCGCGCGGCGACGTTGTAGAACGAAGACGGCAATCCGTCGATAACCACTCGCCCGTTCTCGTCGGCGACGTAGAACTGTTTGCCGTACTCGCTCGCGAAGGTGAATTCGGCGCCGGCGAGCGGCACGGGCGTCGAGGTCGTGGTGTCGTACACCGACGTGTCCCCGACGACGGTCAACTCGACGCGCGTCTCGCCTTCGTGGATCGTCGGCGGATCCTCCGCGCATCCGTACGCCAGCGCCAAGGCGCCGACGGCGATTATTATCCGGACGTTCATTTGCTCGCTCCTAAAAGACGATCGACGACCATCGAGAATTGAACGCCGTAGAACAGGTCGGGATTTCGAGAATTCTCCGCCTGTTGCGTCGGCGTCGTCCAATAACGATAGACCGCGGGATCGTCCATAAAATTGTTGACGTAAAACGACGCTTCCGCGCCCTCGAAAAGCGACTTGCTTACGTTGAAGCTGAAGAGCCACTTCGAGGGACGCGTCTTAGTTTCCTTAGAAAATTCGTAATCGACGATCTGCTCGGGCGTCATCATCGAGTAATCCACGGGCGGCTTGCCGTAGTATTGATACCGCTCGGAGACCGCCTGCTCGGCGCGAAGCGTTACCCATAAGCCGAGGTCGGGGTGCGTGTAGGAGACGTAGTAGTTCAGCTGTATCCGCTCTTGCCAATCGCCGCCGCTCGGATACGTCCACCCGATCGTCGTATCCACGTTCACGCCCGGCACCACATAGTTCGGATACTGACCCACCGAGGGATCCGGGTTGGCGCTGTAGGCGACGCCCGCGCCGGGATCGTCGATGTAGTTATACGACCCGACGATCCGGAACGTCATATTCAACGGCTCGATTTTCCGCGTCCGTATCGAGAACTCCAATCCGCGCGTAAAGTTCTTGCCGATGTTTTGCGGCATCCCGTAGTAATCAACGTAAAAAACGTTCGAGACGCCGAAGGAATCGACCGCTTCGATGAAGACCGGCACGGGCTCGTCGTTGGGCGCGCCCCGGCGCTCTTTGTAATACGCCGAGAGCGTCAACCCGATCTCGTCGAAAAACTTGTGATCGTAGCTGATCTCCGCCAGCTCCTCGCGGTAGCCCTGAAGATTCGGCGAGTGTTGGTCGTAGCGTAAATACATCGTCTCGCCCGAAACGGGGTTGCGCCACTCGTACACTTCCTCGGGCGGATAGAGGCGGCTCATCGGCGGGGATTTCGAGCTCCTACCCGCCGACAGCCGAAGCTGGGAGTAGTCGGCGAAATAGAACATCAAGCTCGCGCGCGGATTAAAGAACGTGCCCTGTTGCGATTCCACCAGCTCGCCGTCCCCCCACAATCCCGAAAGATTGAAACTTTGCGGGCGATACATCTCGTAGCGGAAACCGAGCGTGAGCGAGAAATCCACGCCGAGCTTTCCGGTGATCTTATCCTCAACGTAAGCGCTCGCGAGCAGCTGACCGGGGATGTCGTCGAAGTAGTACGGGCGTCTCGCCGAGGCGGCGCCGTAGTAGCTATAGAGCGTGTCGAAGATAACGCCCTCGCCCGTGTTGACGTTGTATTGCGGCTCGACGCCGAAAAGCGTTTTATGAATGAAGTCGCCCGTATAGAAAACGCGCTCGCCGAGAAACCGTCCGCCGATCGTCCACTCGACGCCTCGCGTCTCGACCTTGCCCATATACGTCGAGACCGTGTCGCCGTTGGGCATCACGCGTAAATCGCTTTGCACGAGCCGACTCTTCATCGTGTTCTCGCGACGATAGGAGGCGTAGAGGTTGTAGTCGTAATGCGTCGCCAGCTCGGTCGGGCTGAACTCGCCCCAGTTGGTGAAGCGAACGGAGAACCCGCGATTATAGTTCCGCGTCTGTTGCGCGTCCCCCTTCGGCTCCTCCTCGTCGAGAACGCTCTGGACGTTGACCTTCGTGTGGTGGATGAACGTCTCGCTGAACGCGTGGTTGAACGTAACGTCGCCCGTCAGTCGGAGGTATTCGTCGCCCGTCACGCGGATATCGCGCTCGGCTTGGGCGCCGTTGAGATTGTAGGAGAACGAAGAGTTCTCGAACACGTGGTAGCCGCCCCCGAGATTCGCCTCGGAGGTGTTCGGGTTGGATTTCACTTTCAGCCGCGTCGGCGAGGCGCCGATCTTCGACTTAATGTTGATGATACCGCTCGAAAGGTCGCCGTACTTCACCGAGGGAAGTCCCGTAATCACCTCGATTTCCTCGATATTATCCGCGGGAATGGTTCGGAGATCGACGCCCTTGCCAAGATTCGATCCGCCAAACTTCGAGCCGGTGAGGCGCTCGAACTGGAGATTGGCGTTATTGGAGACGGGCGCGCCGTCCACCACGATGAGCGTGCCGAACGCCGAGAGCGCGTCGTCTTCGTCGCCTCGGAGCGCCGCCTGCGAAGTTTTCCCCAACCCCGGGTTGTCCGTCTTCGCCACGCCCGGCGCCAACTCGAGCACGTCCTTCAGCGACGACGCTTGATAG
>WJMR01000090.1 GCA_014727845.1 Ignavibacteriales bacterium | reverse complement strand
GTTTCGTAGTCGCGCCACGCCTCCGCGTCGAGTCCCAACGCGTTCGTCGCGCGCGCCAAGCGCTCGGCGTCGTTCGTCGTTTTCACATACAAACCTTGGTCGCCGAGCTTTAACCCGACGATCGCCGCGCCTAAGTCGATCAGCTCGTCGGCGACGTCTCGCATCAACGCGACGTCGAGCGCGCGGTTTACGTCCCCCGTCGCGAGGAGTTCCTCGAATCGATCTCGTCTGAGCATAAAAAGAATCTCGTCGGCGCTGGGCAGCGTAACGTCCGTGTGGGGCAAGCTCTTTCGGAGGATGGTCCGCCAATCGGCGCGTCCTGCGGGGCTATCGGGATCGGGCGTCGCCAAGTCGAGCGAAACGACCGCGCCCCGATCTCGCGCGCCCTTAAGCGTCGCCGCCAATTCCTCGCCGTCGCGTTCGTACATCTTTTGCATAATCGGCGGATAACCGAAGTGAAATATCCCGCCGCGCGGAACGGCGTCGTAATCGACGTCGCTCGCCTCGAACGTGTCGTTCGCGCCGGGATAGTGCAGGAAGACGCGATCGACGCCGGGCGGCGAGAGGACGATCGTGTAGGACGTGCGCTCGCCTTTCGCGACGATCATTCGTTCGGCGAGCGACTCTCCGCGCTTCCGAAAAAACATCAGGACCAACTGGCCCAACTCGTCGTCGCCGATCTTTCCGCTCAACTCGACGTTCGCGCCGAGCTTGTGGAGCGAGAGCCCCGTGTTGCTGACGGGTCCCCCCGTCGAGATGGTCGCCTCGCCGATCGTGGTCAACGCGCCGGGTCGGAGCGTCGAACCAAAGTCCCCCGTCTTCGGCAACGCGGGAATGACGTCCAAACAGACGTGTCCCGCGACGACGATCCTCGCGCCCTCGTTTCGCATCGCTCCCCTTTCTTATACTATGTTTCCTCGATCATCGCGACCTCGCGATAGGCGCCGTCGCGTTCGATTCTAATTGTTTTAATTTCCAGCGGCTCGAGCTTCGTCTCGATCACCACGTCTCGCTCGGCGAAGAGTTTGATCGTCGCGTTTGTCGGTTCCCCCGCCGATTCCTGCAAACGTACAATTGTCGCCATACCGTCGCGCGACCGTTTCAACGCCGTCATACGCGCGTTCGCGGGAACGACGTCGAGAATCTCCTTGCGCGTCGGGGTCTCGCCGAACCGCGGCTCCGGCTTGGCGCCGTGCGATCCGTACGGCAAATGCGTGAACGCGGCGGGCGGTTCGATCGTCCAGTCCGACCACGCCCCGAGCTCGCGCTTCAGTTCGTCGGGATCGCCGGGAAAGAGGAGGACTCGAACATCGTGAACGCCTTGATCGGCGAACTTCCGGGCGGGTCGCTCCTCGATCTTGAACCCTTGCTCGTGACAATACGCCATACTCCGCAACACGTGCAGACGAATCTCTCCGTCCTTCGCGTCGAGACCGTGCTGCCCGTTGTGGACGACGCCGAGTCCGACGCGCTTGCCCGCAAGTTCGCCCGACGCCAACGCCCACTTGCCAATCGGATAGAGGTCGCCGTCCGCGGGGCGCGCGATCAATCCGCCGGGCGCGTCGGCGAGAACGCTCTCGAATGCGAGCGTCGTCGGGATCGAGAGGACGAGTCGTTTTTGCCGCTCCGCCCAATTCACGCGGATCCGAAGCTCGACGAACGGGAAGTCGGCGTAGCCGATCGTGTGGATAACCGCCTCGCTCTTGCCGTAAGTAGCGACGCGTTCGTGAACGGTTCGCACGGCTCCTTCGCGTACGGTCGAGACGCTCTCGGTCGCAAACTCGTCGAGGACGTCGCGGAACGCCCACCGATCGGTGCCCCAGCTATCGGCGTCGTCCGCGAGCGCCAAGAGTTTCGGCGCGCCGTCGGCGAGAAGCTCCGCGCCGTCGCGGGTTTTCAGCGACTCGAGTTTTCCCGACGTCTCGTCGATTCCAAAATCCGACGCGGGTTTCCTCGCCGCGCGATTGTCCTTCCCCTCTTTCGGTTCGAGGCGGTAGTGCGCGGAGCCGACGCCGGGCAACTCGGCGACAAAGGATACTTTACGTCGCCAATCGTGGAACGGGAGCAGCGCCTCGGGCTGTTCTTCCTGGCACTCGATCTCGTTCCCCGCCGCGTCGTAGAGACGCATATGCCACTCGCCGGTCCAGAGAGGCCGGTAGCCGCTCATAAACTCGATCTCCATCGGAACGCGCTTGGCGCCCGTGTTGGCGTTGAGGATCGTCGCGGGAAGGTAGAACGTCTTCGCGGGATGACGGTTGAATCCCGCCGCCGCGTCGAGCGTCAAACGTCGCGCCTCCTCGTCCACCTTGCCGAAGAGCGCGAGCGCGTCGCGTTCGGCGGGCTCCACGCAGGTGCCGGGGAGGATGTCGTGAAAGTCGTTGAAGAGATGATCGCGCCAGAGTTCGCCCAATTCCTTCTCGGGATACTCGCCGCCGAACGCCGCCCGTCTCGCCGCGTGCAACGCCTCGGCGCGGACGGCGAGCGCGAGGGATCGTCCCGCCCCGCGTTTGACGCGGCTCAGCGAAGTATAGCACCCCGTAAAGACGCGCTGGATGTCGCCCTCGACGACTTCGGTTTGCTCGTCCTTGACCGCCTCGTAAAAGTTCTCCGTCGAGCCGTGCACAATCTCGACGCGCTCCTCGGACGCCCGCAACTCTTTGACGAGCGCCAAGTCCTCGCGCGTGCCGCCGCCGCCATGATCGCCTATGCCCCAGAAGACCGCGACGTCGCGTCCGAGTTTCGTCGCCAACGCGGCGCCCTCGTCGATCCGCGAGGCGAGGTTGTCGTACTCCGTATGGTAAAGCCCGATCGCGATCCGGTGCGCGAGGATCTCCGAACCGTCCGCCCCGCGCCACGTGTAGAGGTCGGAGGGGAGATCGAGATCGGGAGCTTGCGGACGCATGTGGACGTACATCTCGTAGCCCGCCTTTCGCAGAAGCTGCGGCAATCCCGCCGTGTGCCCGAACGAATCGAAATTATACGCCACGCGCGGCTTCACACCGAACTCGTCTTGGAAGAACGCGCGTCCTTCATAAATGTGACGAATGAGCGACTCGACGCCGGGCACGTTGACGTCCGGCTGGAGGTGCCATCCGCCCGAGATCACCCATCTACCTTCGGCGACAAACTCTTTAATGGCGCGATAAAGCCCCGGATCGAGACGCTTGACCCACCGATAGAGAACCGCCTCGTTGTGGTTGAAGATAAACTCGTCGTTCTCCTCGAGGATATCGACGTTGGCGCGGAAAGTCGAGAGCGCCTCGGCGGCGCCTTCTTCCCACCGCCATTGCCAAACGGGGTCGAGGTGGGCGTTGCAGATCAGGTGTAGTTTCGGTTTACTCATCGTCTCCCTCGTCGAGCGGCGAGAACTCCTCGCCTTTCTTTTCGGTGAATCGTCTATACGCCGCCATCAAAAATCCAATCGTCGTTAACGCGACGCCGATCCAAATAAGCGAGACAAACGGTTTGACGCTGAACGAAATCGTCAGAACTTCGCTCGGCGTCGCGGTAAAGTCGCCGTCCTCTTTCGGCGCGTCGATCGGGGCGACGAGAAAGCGCGCCCGTTTTGAGGCCGGCTCGATCGCGTCGAGCGTTATTTTCATATTCAATTTCTCAAAGACCGCGGGCGTATGCGTGCGGGTATCTTGGTGTACGGTGAGCACGGCGGTGTCGATCGCGGTAACGCCGTCGGCGGCGACTTCCAACACCACGCCCATATCAAACGGACCGCCCGCCCGCATCGCGGACATGTCCGGGCTTACGAAATTCCGATACTCGATCGTTAGTCCGCCCGACTTGAAGACGTCGCCCAACTCCGCGGTTATCATTTCGCCGAGGTCCTCCGCTTTTCCCGCGTCCTCGCCCTCGTCGAATCCAATCGGCGAAACGTAGAGGTCGTAGGCGAATCCTTCGGCGATCGCGGGCTCCTTCATCACGCTGTTGTTGAAGTCGCTGACGTACATAATCGACGCGAACTCGGCGCGCTCGTCGCCGCGCTCGGCGGTTACGTTGAAGGCGTACTTCTCGCCGCCCTCGATCAAATCGTACCCCGTGTAGGTGAGGTCGTAGCCAAGCGCCTCTTTCGTTTCGTTCTTCGGAAGTTGGAGATGCGCCTCCTCGTCGTACATCCCCGACCCGACGACGCCCATAAGGAAGACGCCGAAGCCGACGTGTGAGAGAAATCCGCCGAGCCGCGACGGTTTCTCTTTGCGCCGTCGCACGAGCGCGTCGGCGTTGAGCGCGACGGTGAACGCGGCGCCGAAAATCAGCAACGCCGCCATTACGTCGTACACGCCGCCGAGCGCGACGACGAGAATCGTGAACGCGACGCTCGCCGCGGTCGCGAGGGCGGTCGCCTTCGCGCGCTTGCCGACGTCGGTGCGCCGCCACTTGAGGATCAAGCTGACGCCGTTGAGCAATCCGACGACGATCGCCAAGGGGAGGTGCGTTTGATCGTAGAACGCCGGCTCGATAATCGTCCCGACGATGGGCGCGGAGGTTCCGAGAAAGATGATTAACGCCGAGGCGCCGATGATAACCGCGGAGGCGAAGAGGGAGAGCTCGCGCGAGGCGAGACGCTCGTCGCCGCGCGTGGGTTCGATTTCCCGCCATCGCGCCGCCAACAACGCCGCGGAGCCGAAGAAGAATCCGAGAATGAAAATAAGCAGGAAGAGATACACGATCCGCCCGGGATCGACGAACGAGTGCACGGACGCCTCGGCGAGTACGCCGCTCCGCGTCAGGAACGTGCTATATATTATTAGTATAAAAAAGAGCAGGTTCAGCGCCATGTTGAGCCGCGGATAGGCGCCGATTCCTCCATGCTTTGCCGCCGTCCATTTCTGCGCGAGCATGGTGTGCACGGCGGCGAGCCCGATGAGCCAAGGTATCAAGCTCGAATTCTCGACGGGGTCCCACCCCCAGTAGCCGCCCCATCCGAGCACGCCGTACGCCCAGTAGGCGCCGAGCATTATGCCCAAGCCCAGCACGGCGACCGCCGCCAGCGTCCACGGTAAGGCGTGCCGCAACCAGTCGGCGTATCGACGTCGGAACAGCGCGCCGACGGTGAAGACGAACGGAGCGAGCGCCATCGCGAAGCCCGCGAAGAGCACGGGCGGGTGTATCTGCATCCAGAAGTTCAACAACAGCGGGTTGAGCCCCTTCCCGTCGGCGATCACGCGGCTCATATCGAATCCCGCGTTCGTCGCGACGGCGTAAAGTTCGGGGTTGACGGAAAGAAATTGTCGCCCGTCCTCGGTCTCGACGACGAATTGCGAGAACGCCGCCTCGTGGAAGACGTCGTGATTGATTTTCTCGATCGCGACGTAGGTTTGCTCGCCCCAGATCGGGGCGAAGGGATTCTTCATCACGGGGGAAGTCATCAAGAGAAGGAAGCCCAGCGCCAGGACGGTCGGGAACATCACGGACGCCTCGAGCCCCTCGCGTTTGGCGGCGTATTGTTGCACGACGACGCCGACGACCGCGGTCATCGCGACCCAAAGAAGGAAACTCCCCTCCTGCCCCGCCCAGAAGGTCGAGATCAAGTAGCCCAACCCGAGCGAGTTGTCGCTGTTCTTAAAAATGTAGGCGTAGTTGTATTGATGCGTGAGGATGAGATACATCAAAAACGCCGCCGCAAGAATGGAGACGGTGACGGCGAGATGAAACGTCGCGCGCGCCGGTTTTAGCGCCCGTTCCTTACCGCGCGCCGCCATGAAATAGAGACCCGCGCTGAAAACGCTAAGCGCCAGCGCGAGCGTGATTAGCAAACTTCCCGCCATAGGGTTAACTCCTTCGGGGATTGTGGAAGCGTTGGGAAACCCGCGCTACATCGAGGCGCCGGACGTTTCCTCCATCTTCTCTTCGTATTTGGAGGGACATTTCGTAAGGATGTTGTCCGCTTTGAAGACGCCGTCCTCGTATCGGCCCGTGACGACGACGCTCGTCGAGGACTCGAAGTTCGGCGGCATACCGCCGTCGTACTCCACTTTCATCTCCTCGCCGAACGCGTCCACGATGTAAAACGTAAATCGTTCGTTCTCGATGAAGTACGATTTCTCCCGCACCCACGCTCCCGTCGCGCGTACGGCTTCGCCCGTTTCCTTGACGACCGTGAAATTCTCCTCGTATCCGACCGAGCTTTGGGTCAGCAAGAATCCCATCGCGACGAAAAACACGACGACGATCGCGCCGCCCACGATATACTTACTCTGCATCGGTTCGCTCCGCTTCTTCTAATTTCCGAACGCGTCGATCTATTCCGAACAGGAAAAAGAACACGCCCGCCCATACGATCGTCGCGATAATCAAGACGATGTAGAGCGCGTTGTCGGCGAAAAAATCCATCCAGCCGTTCACTTGGGTTCTCCGTAATAAAGTCGCTCGGCGCGGCGGCGACGTAACAGCGCGACCCGCGCGGCGACGTTCCACATCCACCGGTAAAGCAACGTGAACGCCGCAAGCGACGAGAAAAAGACGACGAACATATTGCCGCTCATTTGGAAATTAACGACGGGTCCCGAGCTCGCCTCGTCGCCCGACCCGGGGTGCAAACCCGCCATCACGCGCGGCATCACAAAAATAAAAAACGGGACGGTGACGAACGCTAAAATCGAGTACGCCGCCGAGAGTGAGGCGCGTCGCTCCTCGTCCTCGATCGCCGAACGCAACGCGAAGAGCGCGCCATAGACCAAGAGTAGCGCGAATATACTTGTCTCCCGCGGATCCCAATGCCAAAAGGCGCCCCACGCGAACTTCGCCCACACCATTCCCGTCACCGTCGCCAGCAGGCAGAACATCATGCCGAGCCGTAACGAGACGAGCGAGCGAACGTCGTCCTCAAGGCGCTTATTTTTTAAATACCGATACCCGTAAAACGTCGCCATAAAAAACGCGACGACCGTAAGCCACGCCGTCGGGACGTGGAAGAATATGATCTTCGCGTTTTGCCCCAAACCGGGGATGTCGGGATATTCGTACCACGTCGCGGGCGTCGCCGCGATTGGAAAGGCGATCGCCGCGAATATCACCGCCGTCATCACGACGAGGAGCGTCCATTTGAGAGCGTTCGACATACGTCCTATATTGATTATCTCACGACTCCGAATATACCAAACCTCGCGGAAAATATCCGCCCCTTGTCGGTTTTTCGGACGTTACGCCTAATCGCTACTCGGTCGCCGACTCGAGCGCCGTCTTCATCTTTTCGAGCGTGTGCGTCAATTCGTACCACCCGTTTTTGAACGTCGCGTAGTCGGGTCCGCCCATCGCCGAGGCGTATTTGACGGAGTTGGCGTAGAAGAGCCACTGCCGCACCCACGTCAGTTCGAGCGTCTCGTCGAACGGATTGTCGCCGTCCTCGACGCCCGCGCCCCAAATCGCCGTCATCAGTTTCGTCGTCGCAAGCACGGTCGAGTCGGCTTGCTCGATCGCGCGATCGAGTTTGGCGAAGTGGTTCTCGGCGTAGCGGGAGCTATGGCAGCTCGCGCAGAGGTCGCGCATATTGTCGCGTCGCGCCCGTTGCGTCTCCTCGTCGATCAGGTAGTCGCTCGCGGGTCGCATGTCGAACGTCGTCGGCAACGGTTGCCCGTCGGCGTTGCGGATGAGGTGCGTGCGTCCGTCCTTCGGATGGGGATGCGAATAGACGAGCGAGAATAGTCGCGTCCAGATTTTCGTCCCGAAGTCGTGCGAGCGCTCGGCGATCACCTCGCCGTCGGGCGAGACGATCGTGCTATGGTGGCACGTCGCGCACGTCGGCGCGGTGAAATCCTCCCCGACAACCCACGGTACGTTCGAGTAATTCCAGTCGTCGCCCTTCGAGGAGAAGATGTTTCCGTGCTTGCTCTCTTTATATACGGGAAACGCGGGCACATCGGGATCGAGGTGGCACTGACCGCACGTGTAGGGCTTGCGCGCGATCTCGATGGAAAAGCTATGGCGCGGATGGCACGCGCTGCACGCGCCTTTGCTTCCGTCGGGATTTATCCGACCAACGCCGTGATTGGGCCAGTTCGTCAACACGGGCGCCTCGAAGTCGCCAAAGTCGCTCTCGACCGTCTCGGTTCCCGCGACTTCCACGACCGTTCCGTGGCACGCCAAGCATGTCTCGCCTCGGATATCGCCGCTCGGGATCCGCGCGATTGCTCCGTCGTACGACTTCACGCTCGAAATCGAGTTGACCAACGACATATAGAGTGGATTCTTCGTCAGGTTGTCGTGCGCGTTTCCCTTCTTCGAGTGGGAGTACTCCTCCGCCTCGGTCGGATGACAACCCGCGCAATCGTTCGGAGTAACGATTACGTTGATGTTGAAATCGAAGTGCGCGAAATTATCGGCGTGCGCGTCGGCGTTAAGCGCGTGGCATTCGTAGCATCCGACTACGACGTCGCCCGCGACCCCGTCGGGCGGGGCCTCGGCGGTGGTCCGTCGTTCGAGCGCGTCCTTCTTTAAGGATTGCGCGAACGTGGTCCGCGCGTGTCGGCTCGTTCGCCAATCCGCGACGATGCCCGGCGTGGCGGACTCGTGGCACATTAAACAAGTTTCGGTCTCTTCGCTAATCGTCGGCTCGTTTTGCGCGAAGCCGAATCCGGCGACGAGCGCGGTCAGTAGTAACGCTGCGCGTTTCATATCGCATCCCTTCGGTGTGAGGTTTTTGGCAAAGTACGCATTCCCCTCGCCGTTGGCAAACGGGCGTTTTCGGATATCTCGTACTTCGAGGGTACTCTTTACCCGCTTGTGGCGCGGGTTCGGGCGGATCGCTTGAAGAAGGCGGCGGCGAGTTTCGCAAACCGTCGGCTCGCCTCGGCGGCGACGGTCGTCACCTCGTCGTGCGAGAGGGGCGCGCCGGAGAGCCCCGCGGCTTTGTTGGCGATCGCGGATATCGACGCGACCCGCATCCCCGTCCGCGCCGCGAAGATCGCTTCGTGCGCGCTCGACATCCCGACCGCGTCCCCGCCGAGTCGTCGGATCATCCGCACTTCGGCGGGCGTTTCGTAGGAGGGTCCCGAAGCGTAGAAGTACACGCCCTCCTCC
>WJMR01000008.1 GCA_014727845.1 Ignavibacteriales bacterium | reverse complement strand
ACGGTCAGCGAGGTCGTCAACGGTCCCGCGAACGCCTCCTCGTCCTCGTAGGCCGCCACGTCAACGTTGATCGTCAACGTCTTGTCAACGTCGAAATCAACGCCGGGCCAATCAATCGCCACATCGACGGTCGTCGGGTTCACGTAGGTCACGCTCCCGATCGATACGCCCGCGTCGGTGACCGCCGTGCCCGAGGCGGTTATGGTGGTCGTGTTCACGCCCGAAGAGACGAACGTGCCGTTGGTAAGCGTCAGTCTCACCACTTCGTTGTTCAGCGATGACTCGACGCCGCCCGTGCCGGGAGGGTTCCGCCACGCGCCGGCTACCGACTCGGGGTTGTCCGCGGTCGCCGTAATCGTCACGTTGTTCGACGTCGGCGAGGTCGGTCCTTGCAACTCGGCGGCCGCGATCGTTACGTTAAAGTCGTTGATCGCCGCGTCGATATCCGTGCCGGGATACGTGAACGTAAGCGTAACCGTGCTGTCGTTCTCGTACGCGATGGAGCTAATCGCCAAGCCGGCGGGGGCGCTCGCGGAGAGCGTAAAATTCGGAATACTGAAGGATGCGTCTTGCCACCGATCGCTGGTAACCTCCAGCGTCGCCGTCGCGGCGTTGAGGTTGGATTCGTCGAGCGCGAAGGCGGGCGTGAGCGTGAGCGTCACGGGTTCGACGGTCGGCGTGAGCGAGATCGTGTTCGAGAGCGTCGTCGTTCCCTCGTCGTACGCGGCGCCCGCGACGTTGATCTGCAGCGTCTTCGCCACGTCGTAGTCGGTGTAATCCCACGAGAGATCGACGAGCAGCGTCGTCGAGTTTACGTAGGTAACGGTGTTGATGGAAATCCCCGCTTCGGTAACCGCCGTTCCCGAGGCGGTGACGTTTGTCAAATTGATCTGCGCCGCGGTAAACGTGCCGTCGGTGAGCGTGACGAGGAGGTTCTCGTTGTTCATATTCGCTTCGACGTCGGGCGGAAGCTGCCACGCCAAGGAGATCGTCTCGGCGAGTTCGGCGGGGTTGGGCGTGGTCGTAATGTTGCCGGAAATCGGCGTCGATCCCTCGTGGTACGAGGCGCCGTCGAAGGTAAGCGTCAGCGTCTTCGCCGCGTCGAAATCCGTGCCGTCCCAATCAATCGCCACATCGACGGTCGTCGGATCCACGTAGGTAACGGCGCCGACGGGAAGCGAGACGCCGTAGGTGGTCGCCGTTCCCGAGGCGGTCACGTTCGCGTCGCCGATGGCGGGGTTAAACTCGCCGCCGGAAAGCGTCACGCGGATAACGTCGTTATTCAGCGTCGTCTCGGCGCCGTTCGTGCCGGGAGGATTCCGCCACGCCAAACTCACCGTCTCCGCGTCGTTGATCGCGCGGATCGTGTAGTCCTCGGTCGTTAGGTTCGTGCCGAGCGAGGCAATCTCCGCCGCCGAGATTGTTACGTTAAAATCGGCGACGTCGGCGTCGAAGTCCGTACCGTCGTACGAGAAGCTAAGAATCGCCGTGGTGTCGTTTTCGTAAGTAACGCCCGTGTAGGTCGCGCCCGTCGGCAAGTTCGCGGGGGTGAAGTTCCCCGGCAACAACGTCGCGTCCGTCCACACGTCGTTGCGAAGATAGAGATAGACCGACGCGCCGTCGAGCGTCGCCTCGCTCAAATCCGCGTGATAAAGTCGGGCGGAGATCGGCTCGACCTCGGCGGTGACCGTTAGCGACGTGGTCAACGGTCCGGCGAACGCCTCCTCGTCCTCGTACGCCGCAACGCTAACGCTGATCGTAAGCGTTTTATCGACGTCGAAATCCACGCCGGACCAATCGATCGCGAGATCGACGGTCGTCGCGTCCACGTAGGTCGCGCTCCCAATCGTCACGCCCGCGTCGGTGACCGCCGTGCCCGAGGCGGTGATGGTCGTCGTGTTCACTCCGGAAGGAACGAACGTGCCGTTGGCGAGCGTCAGTCGCACGATTTCGTTATTGAGCGTGGACTCGACGCCGCCCGTGCCGGGAGGATTCCGCCACGCGCTCGCGACCGACTCGGGGTTGTCAACCGTCGCCGTGATCGTCACGTCGTTCGACGTCGGCGAAATCGACCCCGTCAATTCCGCGGCGTTGATCGTTACGTTAAAGTCGTTGATCGAGGCGTCGAAATCCGTGCCGGGATAGGCGAACGTCAGCGTAACTTCGGTGGCGCTCACGTACGCTATGGAGCTAATGGTTAAGCCGGCGGGCGCGCTCGCGGAGAGGGGGAAATTGGCGACGTTGAACGTCCCGTCCGCCCATTCGTCGGCTTGCACCGTTAGCGTCGCCGTAGCGCCGTTGAGGTTCGATTCGGTAAGCGGAACCGTCGGCGTGAGCGTCGCCGAAATTGGCTCGACGGTGGGAGTGAGGGTGATCGTGTTCGAGAGCGTGGTCGTTCCCTCGTCATAGGCGGCGGCGCCGACGTTGATCTGCAGCGTCTTCGAGACGTCGTAGTCGGTGCCGTCCCACGCGAGATCGACGAGGAGCGTCGTCGCGTTCACGTAGGTTACGGCGGCGATCGTGACGCCCGCGTCGGTAACCGCCGTGCCCGAGGCGGTCACGTTTGTCGGGTTCGCCCCCGCGGCGTCGAACGTTCCGTCGGTGACGGTGACGAGAATGTTCTCGCTGTCCATATCCGCTTCGACGCCGGGCGGGTTCTCCCACGCCAAGGAAATCGTCTCGGGAGATTCGGTCGGGTCGGGAACAATCGTCAAATCGTCGGACATCGACGTCGTCGCCGCGTCGTGCGAATTTTCGTCGAACACCAGCGTCAGCGTTTTATTCAAGTCGAAGTCGGTTCCGTCCCACGCGATTTGCACGTCAACGGTCGTGGCGTCGATTCTTGTAACGCCGCCGACGGCGACCGTGACGCCGAAATCCGCCGCGGCGCCCGAAACGGTGACGTTCGCGTCGGAGATCCCCGAAGCCCACGTGCCGCCCGAGAGCGTCGCGCGGATAACGTCCGAGTTCAGCGTCGTCTCGGCGCCGTTCGTGCCGGGGGGAGTCCGCCACGCGATGCTCAAGGTCTGGGGATCGTTCGTCGCGTCGATCAAGAGCGTGTTGCTCGTCACCGGCGCGCCGCTCGAGAGTTCCGAACCGGCGACGGTGACGCTGAAGTTCGTTATATCGACGTCGAAATCGGTCGGGGGGTCGAAGTCGATCTCAATGTTCGCCTCGGTGGCGCTCAGCCACGTCACGCTCGCCACGCTCGCGCCCGCGGGGGCGTTGTTGAGCGCGAAACTACTCGGCGCCAACGTTCCGTCAACCCACGTGTTGGCGCCCAATTCGATCAGAATGTTCGCGCCGTGGAGATTCTCCTCCGTTAAGCCGGGATGATAGATGTTGCAGGAACTCGCGACAATGAGCGCGCTCGAGGAAATCGGTCCGTCGGATTCGACGTGACCGCCGGAACCGAGCTCGACGTTCAGCGTCTTGTCCATAAAAATATCGGTGCCGTCCCACGCGAGCGCCACGTCGAACGTGGTCGGGTTGACGTAGGTAACCGACTCGATGGTGACGCCCGTGCCCACCAGCGCGTCGCCCGAGAAGGTGATCACGGGCGATCCCGTGT
>WJMR01000089.1 GCA_014727845.1 Ignavibacteriales bacterium | reverse complement strand
TTGCTCTTGTTGCGCGCGGGCGGCGAGCGATTGGGGTGGGGGTTCCAGCTCCAGTCGCCGGAGTTCCTCTTCGCGCTTTCGGTCTTTCTCTTTTTGTTTGGGTTGAGCATGCTCGGCGTCTTCGAGTTTGGAACGTCGCTCACGTCGGCGGACGCCGGCGCGAGGAAGAGCGGCGTCGGGTCGTCGCTCTTGAGCGGCGCGACGGCGACGGTGGTGGCGACTCCGTGCACCGCGCCGTTTATGGGATCGGCGTTGGGTTTCGCGCTGGCGCAACCCGCGTGGGTCTCGATGGCGGTCTTCACGTCGCTCGGATTGGGGATGGCGTTTCCATACCTCCTCCTTTCTATCTTCCCGCGTTGGCTCGCGTATATGCCGAAGCCGGGCGCGTGGATGGACGCGCTGAAGCAGGGGATGGGCTTTCTCTTGTTGGGGACGGTCGTGTGGCTCTTGTGGACGCTCGGGGCGCAGGGGGGACCGAACGCGATCTCGGTCGCGTTGCTCGCGTTGCTCGTGACGGGCGTCGCCGCGTGGATATACGGCAGATGGGGCGCGCTCGAGCGGAAGCGACGTACGCGCGCCGCCGCGAGCGCGATTGCCGGCGCGCTTCTGATCGTCGCGCTCGTCTTCGGGTTCGGCGCCGTCGGAACGTTTACGCGCGCCGTCTCGACGACGAACGCCGCCGATGGAATCCGGTGGGAACCCTTCTCGCCGGAGCGCTTGGCGGAGCTTCGGCAAGCGGGCGAACCCGTCTTCATCGACTTCACCGCGCAGTGGTGCCTGAGTTGTCAAGTCAACGAGCAAACCGCGCTCGCCGACGCCGACGTGGTCGAGGCGTTCGAGCGGAAGGGGATCGTCGCGCTCAAAGCCGATTGGACGAAGCGCGACGAGACGATCGCCCGCGCCCTCGAAGGATACGGAAGGAACAGCGTGCCCCTCTACGTACTCTACGACGTCCACGCCGAGAAGCCCGACTTCCTTCCCGAAATACTCACCGCGGGCGTCGTGCTCGACGCTATCGAGGGGATCGCTCCCAAGACGGCGAGCGATTAGGCGCCCATATGATAATTAACTATATGATAGTTAAACGGTAAATAATAAACATATAAACAAAAGGAGTAAGCAATGAAATCCATGATAGGAATACTCGTGGCGGCGTTCGCGTTCTTCGCGGCGGATATCAACGCGCAACAAGCGAAGATCGGCGAGAACGCCCCCGCTTTCACACTGACGGATTCCAAAGGCGAATCGCATTCCCTAAGCGATTTCGCGGGGAAGATCGTCGTGCTCGAATGGGTGAACGAGGGGTGCCCGTTCGTGAAGAAGCATTATGAGACGGGCAATATGCAGGACCTCCAAGAGCGCCTGACCGACGCGGGCGTCGTTTGGTTAAGCGTGTGCTCCTCCGCTCCCGGTAAGCAGGGGCATATGAGCGCGGACGCTATTAACGAGTGGCTCGACGACCAAGGATCGCACGCGACGGCGTATTTGATCGACGAGGACGGCGCGGTCGGTAAGGCGTACGGCGCGAAGACCACGCCGCATATGTACGTCATCGACGCGAGCGGCGCCTTGGCGTACGCCGGGGCGATCGACGATCAACCCTCCGCCGACCGGGAGACGGTCGTCGGCGCCGAGAACTATGTGGCGAACGCCGCGGACGCGCTTGAGAGGGGCAAGGAAGTGGAGACGAAGGTGAGCAAACCCTATGGCTGTTCCGTGAAGTATAAATAAGTCGCGGGGAAAACGAGAGCGACGGTTCCGGGAGCGATCTCGGAACCGTTTTTTTATCGGATTACAGTTGGTCCTCGCCGAGCTCTTCGAGCGCCTCTTTGAGACGGCGGTAGCCCGATTTACTGACGGGGATCTCGGTTCCGTCGTCGAGCGCGGCGCGGTAGGCGTCGGACTCGGCGGGTTCCACGCTCCGAACGCGCTTGACGTTGACGATGTGGGAGCGGTGGGCGCGGACGAACGTCGCGGGGTCGAGACGCGCTTCGTAGTATTTCATCGTGCGCTTCTTGAGAAATTTCCCGTCGGCGGAGTGGATGGATACGTAGTCGTCCTGCGCCTCGATGTGGGAGACGCGACTGGCGAGGACGACGGTAATTTTATTGTTGAGTCGAGTTACTATCCGATTGATCCGATCGTCGGTCTCGATGGCGTAACCGCTCGGTTCCTCCTCGCGTTCTTCGCCGAGCCGCTCGATCGCCTTGTCAACCGCGGCGTCGAAGCGATCCTTCGACACCGGCTTGAGCAGATAGTCGAGCGCGTTCACTTCGAACGCCTTGAGGGCGTAGTGATCGTAGGCGGTTACAAACACGAGTTCCGGCTTGTGTTCGAAGAGTTCGAGCGTCTCGAAACCGTTAATTCTCGGCATTTGAATATCGAGGAAAACGAGGTCGGGTTTCTTTTCGTTGACGGCGCGCGCGGCGTCGAAACCGTTCGAGCATTCCTCGACGACCTCCAGTTCGGCGCGTTCTTCCGCGAATCGTTTGACCATCGCTCTGCCGAGCGGTTCGTCGTCCACAATAATCGCGCGAATGTTCATAGTCGCGTCCTTCTCACTTGTATTCCGGAATAACGACGGGTATCCGAAGCGTCGCCCGATACACGCCGTTCTCGCCGCGCGTCTCGAAGGAGGCGTCGGCGCCGTAAATCAATTGCAGTCGTCGGCGGATGTTCGTTTGCCCCACGCCCGCGCCCCGCTTGGGTTTCGTGATTTCGGGGTCGTAGTCGTTCTCGACGAGGAGCGTGAGATAACCGTCGCTTCGGCTCGCCGTCAGCCGCACCGTCACGGGTTCCATAGACTCGTACACGCCGTACTTCACCGCGTTTTCCAACAACGGTTGTAATATCATGTTTGGCGTCTCGACGTCCAAACACTCCTCGTCCACTCGCTCCTCGAATTGCAGTCGCTCGTCGAAGCGCACCTTTTCGATGGCGAGGTAGTTCCGCACGGTTCGGATTTCATCGGCGAGCGGCGCGGTTTTTCGGAGATTGGTCGAGAGCGTGGCGCGGAGGAATTCCGCCAGCTTCGTCGTCATCTCGCCCGCGCGTTTCGGGTCGATCGCCGTGAGCGCGGCGACCGAGTTGAGCGAGTTGAAGATGAAGTGCGGATTGATTTGGAATTTTAGCGTCTTCAACTCCGACTCGGAGACGAGCCGCCGCATCTCGGATTCCCGCTCGGCTTTTTCGAGGTATTTCGTATAAAAATATCGGAGGTGATAAAAGGGGATCGTGATGTAGAACAGCAGTATCCCGATGACGAATCGATACACCGTTTTCTCGAAACCGAATTGAGCCGCTTCTCCGAAGAGGAGCTCGCTACGGAGCGGCAGTTGCATCAATCCGACCCAAAGCGCCGAGGCGATTGCCGAAGCGAAGAAGTTCATGATGAGGAACGACGTTTGGCGTTTGGCGTCGTATTGTACGCCGCGGACGTAGTAGCGCATACCGTAGGCGACGACGACAAAGGCGAGGAACGAGAAGAGCGAGTCGAGGAGGGCGCGCTCCGGCGGCGCGTCGAGTCCAAAGACCTGGATCGACACGCCCATCGCCACGAAGGCGACCGCCAAGCCGAGGAACGGACCGTATTCCTTTTTGAAATCCGCCATCGCGCCGCTACATCCGCTTAATTTCGCCGCCCCCCAGCACGCACGTGCCTCGGATGACGAGCTTGTTCTCGGGGTCGTCCATATCCTCGGGCGTCGAGAAGCCCTCGATGGAAAAGCCGCCGAGCACGGGCGTTACGTCCATCACCACGTTCCAGTTGCGGGGGATGTACATCTCGACGCCGCCCAATACGAACGTCACGTCGAGATAGTTGACGCCCGGCGCAAGCTTGCACTGCGTCAGGTTTATCTCCGCGCCGCCGAATACGCACGTGATCTCGCCGCCCCGGAAGTTGTCCGTCTGATAGACGCGAGACCCGCCGCTAAAGACGTTCGTCACGTTGATATAGTCGGACGACTCTTGCCGCGGTTCGCCGAAGCAACCTTTCTTGTCGCTCTTGACGCGCAAATCGATTTCGCCGCCCTTTGGCAACCCGCCGAAGTGTTCCTCCTTACGCTTATCCCCCCGATTGAAAAGGATGAGCGCGCCGACCGAGAGCAGTAGCAACGGCAGGAGCAGGTCGAGCGGATCGACCCCGTCGATATAATTCGCGCTAAACGAGACGCCGCCGATTAGCATCATCACTATTCCGACGATCTTATTCTCGTTGGAGGCGGCGACTACCGCGCCGATAAAGAACACGAGCGTGGACCAACTGAAGATGTTATCCCACACGTGCAGTTGGATGCCGTTCGGTTCGAGGTAGATGTTCTCGATCAAGTAGTAGCCGCCGACGAGCGCCAGCAATCCCCCGACCACTACGCGCCCGCCCATTTTGCTATGTTCGCTATGTCCACAAGTCATTTCGGATTCTCCTTTCTTAAAATCCGAAGGCAACTTACGCCAAAACGCGAGAGAGCGCAACGAGAAATCGGTTAATCGACGTTCGACGTCGGTAAATGGTCGCGTTCAACGCTTTGGGAGCTGCTTTTTATTGAATCCAAACACTTTCGCCCGCATCCGAATGAAGGATCGACAAATTATTTCGGCGAATTTTTGGAATTATTTCCCGTTGCGACGCGTTAAAAAATAAACCACAATCCTAACGGCGCGGAAAAGGATTTCCCACCAAATTTATCCGCTTGAATAGTTCAAGGGAGCGACGTTCAAGCTTTAAATATTGAATGTTTCTATTGATTTCTCAATCTTGTCGCTTCGATATTTCCGAATTTTCAATGGGCGGAACACCGCGTTTTCAGAGGGCGCAAGGGGAGGGAACCTCCGCTATCGCATTATAACGAAGTGACTTAACTCATTCGGAGGAGTGATGAAATTTGAACGACGTTTTACGGCGGCGAGCGGCGACGCCTACGGTTCAATCGAGTTTGCAAAGCGGGTCTCCGAGATTCGCAACCCCGACGGCGGGGTAATTTTCCATATGGACGAAGTCCTCGCGCCGAGCCGGTGGTCGCAGGTCGCCGTCGATATCCTCGCGCAGAAGTATTTTCGCAAGGCGGGCGTTCCGAAAGTTCTCAAGAAGGTTCCGGAAGAGGGCGTGCCCGAGTGGCTCCAACGCTCCGTCGCCGACGACGAGGCGCTCTCGCAGTTACCCGAGAACGAACGCCAAACCTCCGAGACCGACGCCCGGCAAGTCTTTCGGCGAATGGCGGGATGCTGGACCTACTGGGGATGGAAAGCGAACTATTTTAGCTCGGAGGAGGACGCGAAGGTTTACTTCGACGAGATGCGCCATATGCTCGCCAACCAGATGGCGGCGCCGAACTCTCCGCAGTGGTTCAACACGGGGTTGCACTGGGCGTACGGCGTCACGGGTCCCGAGCAGGGGCACTACTATGTGGACTACGAGACGGGGGAGCTGACCAAAGGCAAGGATTCCTATTCGCATCCGCAACCGCACGCCTGCTTCATTCAGTCGGTCGAGGACGATCTCGTCGCCGAAGGCGGCATCATGGATTTGTGGCAGCGCGAGGCGCGTCTCTTCAAATTCGGCTCGGGCACGGGCACGAACTTCTCCGAGATTCGCGGCGTCAACGAGCCGCTCTCGGGCGGCGGCAAGTCGTCGGGATTGATGTCCTTCCTGAAAGTGGGCGATCGTTCCGCCGGCGCGATTAAATCAGGCGGCACCACCCGCCGCGCCGCCAAGATGGTCTCGCTCGATCTCGACCACCCCGATATCGAGGAGTTCGTTAACTGGAAGGTGGTCGAGGAGCAGAAAGTCGCCGCGTTGGCGGCCGGCTCGAAGTTGCTCGAAGAGCGGCTCAATAAGATTATCAAGGCGTGTCACGACGAATCGCCCGAGAACGATCCGTTCAATCCGCGCGTCAACGAGAAGTTGCAGAAGGCGATCCTCGAAGCAAAACGCGCGCAAACGCCGCAGAGCTACATCACGCGCGCCATCCATCTGGCGAAGCTCGGCTTTAAGGAGCTCGAGTTCCCGGTGTACGACGTCGATTGGAACTCGGACGCGTATCTGACGGTCTCGGGGCAGAACTCGAACAATTCGGTGCGGATCTCCAACGATTTTATGGAGGCCGTTATCGAGGATAAGGATTGGAATCTCTATCATCGGACGGAGCTGAAGCGCGCGAGGCGGGAGAACCGCGCCCCGAAGCCCTCGAAGACGCTCGAAGCGCGGGACCTGTGGGATCAAATCGGCTACGCGGCGTGGAGCTGCGCCGATCCGGGCGCCCAATTCCACACGACGATCAACGAATGGCACACGTGCCCCGCGGGCGGCGAGATCCGCGGCTCGAACCCATGCAGCGAGTATATGTTTCTCGACAATACGGCGTGCAACCTCGCGTCGATGAACCTTCTGAAATTTTACGACTTCGAGAAGCGGAAATTCAAGATCGAGGATTACCGTCACGCCTCGCGGCTCTGGACGTTCACGCTCGAGGTGAGCGTGGTGATGGCGCAGTTCCCGAGCAAGGAGGTGGCGTCGTTAAGCTACGACTACCGCACGCTCGGTTTGGGGTACGCCAATCTCGGCTCGCTCCTGATGGTGCAGGGCGTTCCCTACGACAGCGCGGAAGCGACGGCGATCACGGGCGCGGTAACCGCGATTATGCATATGAGTTCCTACGCCGCGAGCGCCGAAATGGCGGCGGAGTTCGGGGCGTTCACGCGCTACGAGGAGAACCGCGACGCGATGCTCCGCGTCATCCGCAATCACCGACGCGCCGCCTACGACGCGCCCGACGAGGAATACGAAGATCTCTCGATCAAGCCGACGGGGATCGATCCGAAAAAATGCCCGACCGAGCTGGTGCAAGCCGCCCGCGAGGACGCCGACCGCGCGCTCGAACTCGGCGAGCGGCACGGCTACCGGAACGCGCAGGTCACCGTCGTCGCCCCGACGGGAACGATCGGGCTGGTGATGGATTGCGACACGACGGGCATCGAGCCGGACTACGCGCTGGTGAAATACAAAAAACTCGCCGGCGGCGGCTACTTCAAGATTATCAATCAGTCCGTCCCCGCCGCGCTCGAGAAGCTCGGCTACCATAAGCGACAGATCGACGAGGTCGTTAAATACGCCGTCGGTAGCGGCACGTTGGAAGGATGTCCGTACATCAACGCCGAGTCGCTCAAGGCGCGCGGCTTCACCGACGAGGTGTTGGACAAGCTCGAGTCGGCGCTTTCGTCGGTCTTCGAGCTAAGTTTCGCGTTCAATAAATTCACGCTCGGCGAAGACTTCCTGACCAAGCGACTCGGCTTCGCGCCGCAGGAACTCGACGATCCGAAATTAGACTTGCTGAAACGGCTCGGGTTCTCGAAGCAGGAAATCTCGGCGGCGAACGACTACGTGTGCGGCACGATGACGATCGAAGGCGCGCCGTATTTGCGTCACGAGCACTATCCCGTTTTCGACTGCGCGAGCAAGTGCGGCAAGAAGGGGACGCGCTACCTCCGCGCGATGGCGCACGTGCGCATTCTCGCGGCGGCGCAACCGTTCGTCTCGGGTTCGATCTCGAAGACGATCAACCTTCCGAACCAAGCCGACGTGGACGACGTGAAGGATATATATATGCAGTCGTGGAAACTCGGCTTGAAGGCGAACGCGCTCTATCGCGACGGCTCGAAACTCTCGCAACCGCTGAACACCGCGGTGGACGAGGCGGTCGAGGAGATTCTCGAAGAGGCGGAGAAGAACGAGGTCGTCAAAGTAGCCGAGAAGATCATCCATCGCTACATCGCCAAACGTCGGCGTCTCCCCTCGAAGCGTCAGGGCTACACGCAGAAGGCGAAGATCAACGGCCAGTCGATTTACATCCGCACGGGCGAGTACGACAACGGCGAGCTGGGCGAGATTTTCCTCGATATGCATCGCGAGGGCGCGACGGTGCGGAGTCTTCTGAACGTCTTCGCCATCGCCATTTCGCTCGGATTGCAACACGGCGTGCCGCTGGAGGAGTTCGTCGAGGCGTTTGTTTTTACGCGCTTCGAGCCGGCGGGAATGGTCACCGAACACGATCGGATAAAATTCACGACGTCGATCATCGACTACATCTTCCGCGACTTGGCGGCGAACTACCTCGATCGCGACGACTTGACGCACGTCGAGGAGGACGCGAAGGCGCGTCGCGTCGGCGATCCCGAGTTCGAGAGCGAGGAGGTCGTCGAGACGCGGTTGCTTAACGACGTCGAAGCGCCGGAATCCGAGCCGGCTCCGGTGGAGGAGAAACCCGACGCCCGAGACGCCGAACGCGCCGCGAGTATGCGCGTGAGCGTGGAGAAGGCGCGCGAGAAAGGTTACACGGGCGACGTTTGCCCCGAGTGCCAAAGTATGACGATGGTGCGTAACGGCACCTGCCTCAAGTGTATGACCTGCGGCGCGACCAGCGGTTGCAGCTGATCCCGAACGGATCATAAGGATATGCAAAAGCCCGGCGCGCGTCCGGGCTTTTTTTATAACAAGAATGGGGTGGCGGTTAAAACGTCAGCATGCGGCGCGCGCCCATATAGGTGCGTTGATAGTAGGAGCTCTCGAGCGAGGAGACGGTGACGCCTTTGCTGCTGCTGGCGTGGGCGAACATGTTGTCCCCGATGTAGATGCCGACGTGCCCCGGGCGGACGGCGCGACGCGTGTTGAAGAAAACCAGGTCGCCGAACTCGAGTCGGTTCGGATCCGATATTGTCTCGCCCTGCGAGTATTGCATTTTGGCGGAGCGGAGGAGCGAATAGTCCAGCGCCGAATTGAAGACCGATTGCGTGAACGCCGAGCAGTCGATGCCGTTCATCGTCGTGCCGCCGTATTTGTAGGGGGTGTCGAGATACTTGATGATCTCCATAATCACCCGTTCGCGCTTGTCGCCTCGGTCGGCGTTAAGTTTGGTTTCGTTGGAGACGTATCGATCGAGGAACGAGGATACGTAATCGCTTTCGTCGTCGGTGAGCGTCGCCGTTTCTCCTCGATCGGCGGCGTGGGCGCCCGTCGCCACGTCGCTATAGCGAAGCGCGGGGAGCGGACGGTCGTTCTCGGCGCGGTCGTTCTCGTATCGCACCGAGTTGGTGACGGTGAAACACCCCGTGAACGGAATTCCAAGGGCGAGCGTCGCGATAAGAAAGATGCTCCGTTTCGACATACGCGTTATCCCAAATATGCTCGAAGATTTTTGCTTCTCGACGCGTGACGCAAACGGCGGATCGCCTTTTCCTTGATTTGCCGGACGCGTTCGCGCGTTAAATTAAACCGTTCGCCGATCTCCTCGAGCGTCAGCGAGTGCTCCTTATTCAATCCGAAATAGAGCCGGATAACCTCCGCCTCGCGCTCGGTGAGGGTCGAGAGCGCGCGCTCGATTTCCGTCTTCAGCGATTCGCTCATCAGCGTGAAGTCGGGCGAGGGTTGCTGGTCGTTCTGGAGGACGTCGAGGAGGCGGTTGTCCTCGCCTTGCGCGAAGGGCGCGTCCATCGAGACGTGCCGACCCGAAATCTTAAGGGTGTCGGCGACTTCGTTGACGTCCATCGAGAGTTCGCTCGCCAGCTCCATCGCGCTCGGCTCGCGCTCGTATTCCTGCTCGAGGTTGCTGTACGCCTTGCCGATCTTATTCAGCGCGCCGACGCGGTTCAGCGGCAGCCGCACGATGCGGGACTGCTCGGCGAGCGCCTGTAGGATCGACTGGCGAATCCACCAGACGGCGTAGGAGATAAACTTAAAGCCGCGCGTTTCGTCGAACCGCTTCGCCGCCTTGATGAGACCGAGGTTCCCCTCGTTAATGAGGTCGCCGAGCGAGAGTCCTTGGTTCTGGTATTGCTTCGCCACGCTTACGACGAATCGGAGGTTGGCCTTCGTGAGCTGCTCGAGCGCGAGCTGATCGCCTTTCTTGATCCGAATCGCCAGCTCGATTTCCTGATCGGGCGTCAAGAGATCCACCTTGCCGATCTCTTGTAGATATTTATCCAACGACTGGCTTTCGCGGTTCGTGTATTGCTTGGTAATTCTCATTAACTTCCTCGGTAACTAATAACTCTCTGCTTCGCCGCGCTTATCGTGTAGGATCTTCGGGCGCGTGCGTGTGATCGACGACGCCGACGATTGCGGCGTCAACCGGCGCCTCGTCGGCGGCGAGCGGGATGACCGCCTCGCTCGCGGTGATATAGATAACCGTCTCTCCCGCTCCGGCGCCGGCCGTATCGGCGGCGGCGAACGGTTCGCCCGCCGACGCGCCGTTAGCGTCGATCGGCGCGACCAAGAGAAGCTTCGTTCCCTCGAGCGCGGGGTGTTTTTTCGTCGCCCAGACCGACCCGATTACCTTGCCTAAAAACATCCGCGTCGTCTCCCAACGGTTCGCCCGCCGCGTAACCAATAATCGAAAAGATCCAAAATTCCTAAGCTTACTAATATATGGATTATCGCGCGGCTTTTCAATTTTTTTGAGCGTCGGCGAGCGCCGCTTCTTCGGCGACGTCGAGCTTATCGACGATCGCCATAATAACCGCGTCGATCGGCTTGTCTCTCGTGATCGCCGTTTGCCGCGCCGAGCTGCCTTGCGCCACGAGCACCGTCTCGCCCTCGCCCGCGCCGACGC
>WJMR01000088.1 GCA_014727845.1 Ignavibacteriales bacterium | reverse complement strand
GCTTTGACTTCCAGCTCGCGCGTCGGCAAGCCCGTCGAGCTTTCGACGTATCCCGCGAGGATGACGAGAAGCCCTTGCCCCGTGATCATCGCCAGTCGGTAGAACGTCGAGCGGATGCCGACGAACCACGCTTGGTCGTGCTTCGTCAAGCCGAGCATATAGAAACCGTCGGCGGCGATGTCGTGCGTTGCGGAGCTAAACGCCAAGAGCCAGAAAAACGCGAGCGTATATTGGAAGAAATCCGGGACGGGTATGGTGAGCGCGACGCCGGCGAGCCCCGCGCCGACGAAGAACTGCATGATGACGATCCACATCCGCTTGGTCTTCACCAAATCCACGACGGGCGCCCAGAAGGGTTTGAGCGTCCATGGTAAATAGAGCCAGCTGGTGTAGAGCGCGATTTCGGTGTTGGAGACGCCGAGGCGTTTATACATTATGACCGAGACGGTCATCGCGATAATGTAGGGAATACCTTCGGCGAAATAGAGCGTGGGCACCCACGCCCACCCGTTGCGGGAGGTCGGTTTTTTCTTATCCATAAACCCGTCCGTCTTCGGCGGCGCCCGTCGGCGCTACCGTCGTTGTTGATCGGCGATCGCCATAAGCGCGGCGCCGTATGCCGGAGATCGATCCGGCTCTTGGACGCGAACGCTCGGCAGTTTCTCGGCGATCTTACCGCGTAGCGTTTTCGAGTAGAAATTATTCGAGCTCGCCAATCCGCCGACGAAGGCGACGTGGAGCTGATCGACCATCGTGCGTCGTTCCATCGCTTGAATGTGCTCGACGAGATTGTCGGATTCCTCTTCCACGATGCGCTTGGCGGCGGCGTCTCCCTGCTCGGCGGCTCGGAGCACAAGCGGCGCGACTTGGGGGACGTCGAATCCCTCGGAATAAACTTTCGTGATAAGGTCTTCGGAAGTGGTTATGCCGTGCTCTCGTTCGATGAGGTTCGTCAACAGTGTTTGGTTGCCGCGTCCGTCGAAGCTCTTCGCCATCGCGATCAGCGCTTTGCGTCCGAGCGCGTATCCGCTCCCCTCGTCGCCGATGTGCCTGCCGAATCCGCCCACGCGCACTACCTTGCCGCGCGAATCCTTGCCGAACATAATCGAGCCGGTGCCCGCGATAAGAATGCTGCCCGGCTTTCCGGAGAAGGCGCCTTCGAGCGCGATGCGCGCGTCGGAGACGACCTCGAAGCGTCGGACGTTCGCGTTGTGCGACGCGGCGTAGCCGAGGAACGCGTCACGCATACGCTCGGCGTCGTTCTTCCTGCCGGCGCCCGTCGAGCCGAGCGTGACGCCCGCCAATTCGTCGTAGGTAAATTTCACCGCGCTCCGACATTTCTCCAGCAGTTCGAGCAACGTCTTCGCGACTTCTTCTTCCCCTCGGATGAGGAAGTTGGACGGTCCGCCAAACGCCTCGCCGAGCTCTTTCCCGTCGGGATTCACGACGATCGCGTGCGTCTTGGTTCCGCCCCCGTCTATTCCAATGTAGTGTTTCATTGCCCCGTACTTTTTTATCACGGCAAGATAGAAATTCTCGGCGCTATAAAAAAACGCGGTATCTTTTCGCTATCCCCACCCGAAAAGGAAGGGGGGGATCATCAAGAGGACGGCGAGTAAAAAGAATATCGCCTCGAGCGGCAGAATCCATTTCGCCCATTTTTCCCATGGCACGTTCGCCGCGGTGAGGACGCCCATCGTCACGGCGGACGTGGGAATTATAAGATTGGTGAAGCCGTCGCCGAATTGAAAGGCGAGCACGACTATCTGGCGCGGCACGTCGAGCAGATCGCCGAGCGGCGCCATCACGGGCATCGTAAGCGCCGCCTGTCCCGAGCCGCTCGGCACGAAAATATTGACGATCGATTCGGTAAAGATCATTGCCTGCGAGGCGAGTATCGGGTGCAAGCCGTCGAGCGCGCCGGCGAGATAGTGGAGGATCGTGTCGATAACGCCGCCGTCGCGGGCGATCACCAACGCACCCTTCGCCAACGCGATGACGATTCCCGTCGCGATCAAATCCTTCGCGCCTTCGAGGAAACTATCGACGCTCTCGTCCACGCTCAATCCGCCGACGACGGCGACGACGAGCGTGAGCGCGACGAAGACGCCGCAAATCTCTACGATGAACCATCCGTGCCGCAACACGCCGTAGGTGAGAACAACCATCCCCAACGCGAAGACGAGCAACGCCCACTTGTGACGCTTCGTTAGTTCGGTCGCCTTCTCTTCTTTCTTCTCGGATTTCGCGCGGAGTTTCGCGTCGAGTTCTCGCGTCGGACTTTTAGCGGGGTCTCGTCGGACGCGCGCGGCGTGCCATGAGACGAACGCGATCGCCGTCGCGGTGACGATCGCCCAAACGACGAGCCGATACTCGACGCCCGAAAAGAGCGGCACGCCCGCGATGCCTTGCGCGACGCCGATGGTGAACGGGTTGAGGAAGGCGCCCGCGAATCCCGCGCCCGCGCCGACGTAGGGAATCGCCACGCCCGTAATGGTGTCGTAGTTCAGCTCGAGCGCGAGCGGCACAAAGATGAAGATGAACGGGATCGTCTCCTCCGCCATTCCGAACACGGCGCCGCCGAGCGAGAAGATTGTCATCAAAATCGGGATGAGCCCCGCCCGCACCACTCGCGATTTTTTATGCGCCTCGGCGACCGTCTTGATGCCCGCGTCCACCGCGCCCGTTCTGCGCAGTACGCCAAAGGCCCCGCCGACGATGAGGACGAAGCCGATAATTTCCGCGCCCTCTATGAATCCTTCGATAGGCGCGACGAGTACGTCGCCTATCCCCTGCGGTTCTCCTTCGACGGCGCGGTAGGAGTCCGGATCGACGAGGATTTTTCCGTCCACTTCGACTCGCTCGTATTCGCCCGCCGGAACGATCCACGTGGCGGCGGCTACCAGCGCGACGATTGCAAAAAGGAGAACGACGGCGTTGGGGGCTTTGAACTTTTTCAAGACGGGAGCGGAGATTTAGTTGACAGGTTGCGCCAACCGCGCCCGATCGCCGAGGTAAGTCGGCGACCGGCGCGACGGGTGTTTTGTTAATCTTGGGAAAGGAGCGTCACGCGGCTTGTGGCGCTGTGGAGCCAGAGGACTTGCGAATCGTCCGGCTGTTTAAGATTGACGATCCAATCGGCGTTGCCGCTCACGCCCGTCGTGTCGATGGCGACGCTCGGCACGAGGAGCATATCGATTTCCGCGTCGCCGAAATTGGCGGCGTCGTAAACCTCGGCGGCGAAACATTTCGTGAGCGCGGCGGGGCTGTCGTCCCAAGCGGCGCTTTCTAAAATCTCGGCTTCCGAGAGCGCGGCAACCACGTCGCCGAGCGCGCCGGCGGCTTCCGGATCTTCTACGGCGGAAAGGAATGTGTTCAGGTTTATCGGGGACTCTTGCACGCCGAGCAACGTCGGGACGTAGAACTCGAGATCGCCGACCGACTCGGAGGTTACGATATAGACGAAGATGTTGCTCGTCGGATCGGAGAGGCCGACGGTCCCGTCCCTCGATACGTTGAATCCATAAATGCCCGCAAGTCGTGCGTCGGCGGCGTAGGAGTCTTTCGCTTCGGCGATTACGCGGTCTTTTTCGGATTTAGCGGTAATGTCGTCGAACGTTCCGAGGGGTCCGCCGTCTTCGTCGTCGCAGGCGATAAAGGCGGTCGTCGTCGCAATCGCCGCAACTACGACGATTGTCATCATTACATTTC
>WJMR01000087.1 GCA_014727845.1 Ignavibacteriales bacterium | reverse complement strand
CGCTCCGAAAACGTCTTTGGATCGCAATTCATCGCGATCGCCGAAGACGTCGCCTCGCCGATACTCCGACACACCGTCGGTCGGTAATTTGTCTCAATGGTGTGATTTTCTTATTTTGATCGGATATTTTATTTTGGAACGAGCATGAAATACATTCGCAAACTCTACGACTGGATGCTTCACTGGGCGGAAACGCCCTACGGACCGCTCGCGCTGTTTATCATCGCGTTTGCGGAATCCTCCTTTTTCCCGATTCCCCCCGACGCGCTCCTAATCGCGTTGGCGTTGGGCGCGAAGGAACGCTCGTTCTATTTCGCTACGTTGAGTACGATCGGCTCCGTCGTTGGAGCGGCGCTCGGCTACGCCATCGGCTACTACGTTTGGTGGGAAACCGCGGGCGTCGAGTTTACGCCCGTCGCGCACTTTTTCTTCGAGTATATCCCGGGATTTAAGCAAGCGCTCTTCTTCGACATTCAAGAACTCTATCGGCAATACGATTTCTGGATCGTCTTCACCGCCGGCTTCACGCCGATTCCCTACAAAGTCTTCACCATCGCTTCGGGCGCCTTCGCCGTTAACGTGGCGATGTTCCTCGTCGCTTCGACGATCAGCCGAGGCGCGCGATTCTTCCTCGTCGCCGCTTTGCTTTGGAAATTCGGCGAGCCGATCCGCGAATTCATCGACAAGTATTTCGACTGGTTGGCGATCGCCTTCACCGTGTTGCTTGTCGGCGGATTCGTTCTCATCAAGTTCGCCATATAGCGCGACGCGGATAAACTCGCCTTCGCGAAAATCGACTATTTAGTGGTAAGCGACGCCGCCTATTCGGCGCTCGACATCGTTATGGCTCGACAAAACAGACACATCGAATACGCAATCGAGGCCGAACCGTTCGACATTGAAACGTTGACGACGGCGCTCGACGACCTCTCACCCGCGGGCGTTCTCGAGGAGGGATCGACGGCGCTCGTTTACTTTGCCGAGGTAAAAGACCCGGGCGACGAGCTCCGCGAGATCGTGGAATCCCTCCGCCAATCGGGCGCGATAGAGGATTACTCCATCGAGCGACGCGAGATCGAAAACAGAAATTGGAACGAGGAGTGGGAGCGTAGCCGCGAGGTCGTTCGCGTGTCGGATCGCCTCGTCGTTAAGCCCTCCTTTCGCGACTACGACGCTCGCGACGACGAGATCGTCGTAGTCGTGGACCCGAAAATGTCGTTCGGTACGGGCGCGCACCCGACGACCCGCCTCTGTCTGCGCGTCGTGGAGCGGTTAACTCGCCCCGGCGCCTCCGTTCTCGATCTCGGTTCTGGCGCGGGAACGCTGGCTATCGCCGCGATCCTTTTCGGCGCCGAACGCGCCCTTGCCGCGGACGTCGATCGAGACTGCAAGCTCAACGGCGAGGAGAACGCCGAGCTGAACGGCGTCTCCGAAAATATCGAGTTCCTCGTCGGCGACGTTGGCTCCATATCGGGAACGTTCGATCTCGTTCTGGCGAACATCCATAAAAACGAGCTACTCAAAATCGCCGAGAAACTACGCGCCCGTTGCGCTCCCCACGCGACCGTCGCGCTCTCGGGGTTACTTCTCGACGACGAAGCCGAAATCCGAGAGACGTATGAACAAGCCGGCTTCACATTCTCGGGAAAGAGCGTAGAGGACGAATGGCTCGCTGTTGAATTTACTCCCGGAATTTGAGAACTTAAGGAAACGAGGAGAAAGGAATCGTAATGGCGAGAACGCGAAAAAATATTTACGAATCGACGCCGCCAAAACGCGAGAACGCGAAGCCGGCGAAACCCGCCGTCGATCCGGAGCATGAACGGCGCGTCGAGGATATGATTTCGGAAATCAAGCGCCTACTCGATCCCGAGTTCGTTAAGAAGGTGCGCAAGGATTTCAAGAAGGAGCAAATGCCGAAGCTCGTCACGAACTTCTTCTACGAAGTGGCGAAGGATAAGAAGGTGCGGGAGATCAAAGAGAAACGCGCCAAGGAACGCTTCGAGAGCGCGCAACGACGCGGCGAAACTCCGCCCCCCGCCGAGTCGTCCCTTCCCTCATCAGAGGACACGCAACCGGGCGTTGATAAATGGCGTCCGCAAGAAATCGATTCCAACAAATTCAAACCCGACTGGCGCATCAACCGGAAAGCGTAGGTCTCTCTTCCGTTCCCTTTAAAAAGCAAAAGGCGTCTCTTGACGCCTTTTGCTTTGGAATATATCGATCCACTATTGGAGACGGAAGACCACGGGAACGGCGACCTGGACCTTTACGGGTTTGCCGCGCTGTTTTCCCGGGGTGAACTTCGTCGATTTCACGGCTTTGAGCGCCGCTTCGTCGCACCCCGCGCCGATGCCTTTCATAACTTCGGCTTTCTGCACGTTTCCGTTCTCGTCCACGAACGCTTTGATGAAGACTTTACCTTCGACGCCCGCGCGCTTGGCGATTTCGGGATAGACGATCTTCGATTGGATCGCACCCAATCCGCCCACCGGCGACGGCATCTCTTCGACGACCGCGAAGTATTGCGGTTCCTCTTCGACCGTCTTCTTAGAATTGGTCTCTTCCGGCGGCGGCGGCGGCGCGTCCATCTCGGCGTCTAAGTCGATCTCGGTGTCGCCGATCTCGACGTCGTCCAACAAGTCGTCCGACGGCGCTTCAATTGGGATCGGGGGCTTAGGCGGCGGAGGCGGACGGTTTTCCTGCTTGGTTTGCTGGATGTCCTCCACCTGGAAGAGTTCCTGCGGACCTTCGAGCTTCACCTCTTCGGCTTCAATATCCGGGAAGTACTTAAACGCCACGACGAGAAATCCAAGCGCGACGATTAAGCTAATCTCAATCACCCGTTTATATTTCGCTCGCTGATCCGCCTTCGGG
>WJMR01000007.1 GCA_014727845.1 Ignavibacteriales bacterium | reverse complement strand
GCGTACGCGTGCGCGGTGGGGGGGCAGACGGAATTGATTTTCGACGGCGCGAGTATGTGCTTCGATCGAGAGGGGCGGCTCGTTAAGCTCGGCGCTTCGGGCAAGGAAGACTTTTTCGTGTTCGACACGGAGGCCGACTACGAGGAGATCGTGGACGTCGAGGGCGACTTCCCCGAGGAGGTCGAGCGGGCGCTGGTCGTCGGCCTTCGGGATTTCTTCGGCAAGCAGGGATTCACGAAAGCGGCGATCGGACTCTCGGGGGGAATCGACTCGGCGGTCGTCGCGGCGTTGGCGACGAAGGCGCTCGGCGCGGAGAACGTAATCGGCGCCACGCTCCCCTCGAAGTATTCGAGCGGCGGTAGCGTCGCCGACTCGTTGAAACTATCCGAGCGGCTCGGCATCATATGCCATACCTTGTCGATTCGTCAAGTCGTTGAAGCGGCGCTCGAGACGCTCGCCCCCGCGATCCGACCCGAACCCGGGAGCGTGACCGAGCAGAACGTGCAGGCGCGCGCGCGGGGCTTGACGATGACGGCGATTGCGAACGAGACGGGCGCGTTGCTGTTGGCGACGGGAAACAAGTCGGAACTGGCGGTCGGTTACGCCACTCTCTACGGCGATATGGCGGGCGCGCTCGCGCCGATCGGGGACGTCTATAAGACGGACGTCTATCGATTAGCCGAGTGGATAAACCGAGACGAGGAGCTTATCCCGCGCGAGATAATCGAGAAAGCGCCCTCGGCGGAGTTGAAGCCCGACCAGACCGACCAAGACTCGTTGCCGCCCTACGAGACGCTCGACGCGATCCTTCGGCTCTACCTCGAAGAGAACCTCGAGTGCGCCGAAATCGTCGAACGAGTGGGCGAACCCGATACGGTGAAGCGAACGCTCGCGATGGTCGATTTAAACGAGTTCAAACGGAGACAAGCCGCGCCCGCGCTCCGCGTCTCGACGAAGGCGTTCGGATACGGCAGGCGATTTCCGATGGTGCAACGATGGAGAAAACGATGATACGCCAAGCTCTTTTCATTACCGCGCTCGCGCTTGCCGCGTCCACCGCGGCTTTCGCGCAATTCGGCGCGCCGAAAGATATCCTTACCGCCGAAGCGAAACTCTCGCGAACCGCCGTCGCGCCGGGCGACGTTATTAAAGTCGCGGCGGTGGTCTCGATAAAAGGGAAATACCACATCAACTCGAACGCCCCGCGTCAGGATTTTCTCATCCCCACGAAGCTCGCGCTCAAAGCGGGCGAGGGCGTCTCGCTCGAGCGCGTCGTCTATCCGAAATCGCACGACATCACGCTCGGTTTTTCCGACGAGCCGCTCGCGGTCTACGAGGGCGAGGTCGTCGTCGGCGCGATGGCGCGCGTTTCCGAGAGCGCCGCGCCGGGAACGATCGTCGCGACGTTCGAGCTGAGCTACCAAGGGTGCGACGATAAGAATTGCTATCCGCCGCAATCGATCGAGCTTCCCGTCGAGATCGTCGTCGCCGACCGGACGGGCGAGGAGATCAACGCGGACGTGTTCGGTCGCGTCGCGTTGACGTACGACCGCGCCGAGGAACCCGACGACGAAGAGAAGACATCGGACGATACGGCGGAGTCGGATGACGTTCGCGTCGAATTGGAGACGTTCCTCTCTCACGACAAGACCTACGCGGGCGCGACGATCAACCTGATCGCGGTCGCCCGCGCGGCGGAAGGACACGCCGTCGTTTCCGATCGCCCGAACGACGAGCGGCTCGTCGGGGCGCGGCTTTCCGTCGCCTCGTCCGACGGGATCGTTCCGCAAGAATCGCTGTTCCCCGACGACTCGTTGGCGAGATTTCCTTTTAGCGAGGAGGCGATCGCCGTCTTCGCCGACTCGGTTTCGGTCGGCGTGGCGCTCGTCGTTCCCGACGACATGTCGCCGGGGGAGTATCCAATAGCGGTGTCCTTCTATTATCAGACGCTGGACGTCGAGGGCGAGAATCCGCCGACGAACGCGATCGACACGGCGTACGTCGTCGTCGCGCCCAAGTCGGAACCGGCGGCGCCGATTAACGTCGATCGCTTCGCCGACGTCGATATCCTCGTCGAAGTTCCCGACCCGGCGGCCGAGGCGGAGGACGAGGGCGTCGCGTCGGCGTTACGCGAGAGCGGCTTACTCTTGGGGTTGCTCCTCGTCTTCGTCGGCGGTCTGGCGCTGAACCTCACACCGTGCGTCTATCCGCTCATCCCCATCACGGTCGGTTATTTTGGCGGCCAGAGCGAGGGGAGCTCGGCGCGGTTGGCGGGAATGGGCGCGCTCTACGTGCTCGGCATGTCGGTTACGTATTCGGCTATCGGCGTCGCCACGTCGTTAAGCGGCGGATTTTTCGGCGCGCTCCTGCAGAACCCGATCGCGCTTTCGATTGTCGCGCTCGTGCTCGTCGCGCTATCGCTGAGTATGTTCGGCGTGTACGAGTTCAAGTTGCCGGACTCGTGGATGAGCGCCGCGGGCGGCGCGCGCACGGGTATGCTCGGAGCGGGGCTGATGGGCTTGACGATGGGAATCGTCGCGGCGCCGTGCATCGGTCCGTTCGTCATCGGATTGGCGGCGTACGTCGGCGCGTTGGGGGATCCGCTGCATGGCTTCCTTCTTTTCTTTTTCCTCGCGCTCGGTCTCGGCACGCCGTATTTCTTCCTCGCGATTTTCAGCGGCAAGCTAAAATCGTTGCCGCGTTCGGGCGAGTGGATGGAAGCCGTGAAGCACATCTTTGGATTCGTGCTCCTCGGGATGGCGTTGTATTTTATCGAACCGCTCCTCCCCGACTCGATCGCGCCCTACGTCCTCCCCGGTTTCATGATCGTCGCGGCGTTGTGGTTGGGGATCTTCGACCGCGCGGGCATGAAGAGCAAAGGGTTCGCGATTTTCAAATACGCCTTCTCGGCTCTACTACTCGCGGTTGGCGTCTATCTCTTGGTTCCTTCGGGCGGCGAGAAAATCGAGTGGACGCCGTACGAAGACGCGGCGTACGAAACGGCGTTGGAGGAAGGCAAACCGATTATCGTCGATTTCTACGCCGATTGGTGCCTGCCGTGTAAGGAGCTCGACGCGATGACCTTTAGCGATCCCGTCGTCGTCGAGGCGACTGCGGATTTCGCGACGTTCAAGGCGGACGTGACGCAATCCGGTTCGGAGGAAACCGAGCGGCTGGTCGAGCGCTTCGACGTAAGCGGCGTGCCGACGGTGCTGATCTTCGACGCCGCGGGCGAGGAGGTCGCGAGAATCACGGGCTTCCTGCCTCCGAAGGAGTTTCTCGAACGCGTCGCGCGCGCGCGATAGCTCGCCTCTACCTTTCTACAGTTAGATAGATATTCTCTCGAAGGCGTCCACAACGGACGCCTTTTTCTTTACCCGCCGAAAATGACGAGGAACGGCTATAGCGTCCGCGCCGTCGCCTTGCCATCTTTGCAAGCGAACGAAAGACTGAATAATCGAGGTGGCAACGATGACCGACATGAATTCCCGAAACGAATCCGCCAAGATGGAAACGACGACCTCGACGGCGCTCGCCGAAAAAGCGGAGCGGAAGCTTGCGGAACTCGACTCGCCGGAGGCGAACGCGCGACGAAGGGAATTGCTCGAGCGGATCGAGGGGAAGATCGGTCGGATGGATCGCTTCGATCGGTTGCGCGAACTAACCGACGGGTTGAACGCCGACGACGACGTCTCCCGCTTAAAGATCGCCGCGTTGGTTCACGAGTTGGAAGTGTATCAAACCGAGATCGAGATTCAGAACGAGGAGTTGATTTCCTCGCAAGTCGAAACTTCAGAAGTGCGCGACCGCTACCAACAACTATTCGATCTCGCGCCCGTCGGGTTTTGCGTGCTCGAAAAGACGGGGGTGATCGAGGAGGGGAACGAGCACGCCAAGCGGATCCTCGATCCCGTTTATCGCCGACTCGAGGGTAAACCGCTCGGGATGTTCCTCACGACGGAGAGTAGGAAGACACTATTCCACGCGATGGAGCGCGCGCAGCACGGATGCGAGGAGGGGGAGCGCTACGAGCTGAAATCCGGCGCGGTCGCCCGCGTCTGCATTAGGTGGCGGGACGACGGCGACAAGAAGGCGGGATATCTCGTTTCCATCGCCGACGTGACCGACGAGCGACGGGACGAGGAGAATAAGGAGCGACGCTTCCAAACGTTGCTACGAAATTTCCCGAACGGTATGGTGCTCACGTTCGATCTCCGTTTGCGCTACACCGTGGCCGACGGGAGAGACTCGACGCGGCTCCAGTTCCCGAAAGACAACCTGATTGGGAAAACGCCGCGCGAGGCGCTGGGCGACGAAGTCGCCGACGCGCTCGAGCCCCACTACCAAGCGGCGCTCGAGGGGGAGGAGCGTCGATTCGAGACGGAGTTCAACGGCGAGACGTACGAAGTGCGCGTTACCCCGATTCGCGAGCGCGACGACGTCGTCGTCGGCGGAATGGTGGTTTCGCAATTGATCACCGACCGCAAACTCGCCGAGCGACGCGTACTCGAAAGCGAACGACTCAATCGGGCGTTGGTGCAAGCAAATCTCGAATCGCTCGTTCTCGTTAACCGGATGGGCGATATCCTCGCCGTCAACGAGGTGGGCGCCGAGCGCCTCGGCTACGAGCCGGACGACCTCGTCGGGAAGAACGTCTATAATCTGCTTCCGCCCCGATTGGCGAAATCTCGGAAACGCCGCATCGAGCGCGCGTTCGAGACGGGCGAGAAAGATCGCTTCGAGGACGAGCGCGAAGAGAGATTTTTCGCCAACTATATGCACCCGATCGCCGACGAGGACGGCGTGTGCCGGAAGATGGCGATCCTCGCGGTGGACGTCACCGAATCCAGAAAACGCGAGCGGGCGCTCAATAGATACAAGAACCGACTCGAGGAGCTGGTGCGGAAGCGCACGGCGCAATTGGAGCGTAACGGCGCGCAACTCCGCGAAGAAGTGGAGCAGCGCCGGCGCGCCGAGCGCGATCTTTCCATAAAGGAGCGGCAGTATCGGCAACTCGTCGAGAATATTCCCAACGGCGGGGTCTTTTTATTCGACGAGGATATGCGATACGTCGCCGTCGGCGGCAAAGGCCTCGACGCGCTTCCGGACGAGCTCGAGGGGAAAACCGTTTCGGACGTTCTCGACGCGTCGATTGCCGAGGAGGTGGAGGAGAATTACCGCGCGGCAATCGACGGAGAGACGAGGTCCTTCGAAGTGGAGTTGGCGGGAAGGATGTACGAAGTTTTCGTCGCGCCCGTCGAGACGGACGGCGATAAGCGAATGGGTATGGCGCTAACGCAGGACGTCACCGAATGGGAGAGCACCTTGGCGCGGTTACGCCTCAGCGAGGCGCGCCTGCAACAAGCGCAACGATTGGCGAACCTCGGCGTGTATCAGTTCGGCGCCGACGGCGAGGGACTCTTCTGGTCGCCGGAGGCGTATCGAATCGTCGGGTTACGAGAAAGCGAGAACCCGCCCTCTCGCGAGGACTTCCTGACGATGACGCTGACGGAAGATCGCGAGACCGTCGAGCGGGCGCTGTCGGACGCGGCGACGCTCAAGCGCCGCAGTCGGTTCGAGTTCCGGGTCAAGCGTCCCAACGGATCGATCGCTCACGCGCAGAGCGTCGCCGAACCCGCGTTGGACGAGGACGGCAACCTGCTTCGCGTCTTCGGGGCGATGCACGACATTACGGGGCAGAAGCAAACGCAAGAGGAGATCGCCCAGCTTAATCGGGACTTGGGTCGTCGCGCCGAAGCGCTTGAAACGGCGAACCGCGAGCTCGAGGCGTTCAGCTATTCGGTCTCGCACGATCTCCGATCCCCCCTCCGCGCTCTGAACGGATTTAGTATGGCGTTGACGGAAGATTACCGCGACGCGCTCGACGACGACGGCAAGGATATGCTCGACCGGATCGCCGCCGCCGCGAACAAGATGAGCGATTTGATCGACGACCTACTCAAACTTAGTCGCATCTCCCGAACGGAGCTCGTCGTCGAGGCGGTCAATCTCTCCGCCATCGCCGAGTCGATCGTCGAAGAGGCGCGACAGAAGGAGCCGGAACGAGATTTGCGCGTGGACGTCGAACGCGACCTCTACGTTAACGCCGACGCCCGACTGGTGCGAGTGGCGCTCGCCAACCTGCTCGGCAACGCGCTGAAGTTTACTCGCGGCAGGGAAGACGCATGCGTGTGCGTCGGGCGGGAAAGCGCGGGCGACCGTGTGGAGTTCTTCGTAAAAGACAACGGCGCGGGCTTCGATCAACAATACGCGGGCAAACTCTTTCGGCCGTTCCAACGGCTACATTCGACGAAAGAATTTGAAGGTACGGGAATCGGTCTGGCGACCGTGAAACGGGTGGTGCAAAAACATGGCGGCGACATTCGCGCGGTCGGAGAGCCGGGCGCGGGCGCCGCGTTTTATTTCACTTTGCCCTGGGGCGAACGTGAGTAACGAAGAGCCGTACATCTTATTAGTCGAAGACAACCCCGACGACGTCTCGCTTACGTTGCGTGCGTTTAAGAAACAGAATGTCGTCAATCGAGTCGAAGTGGCCGGGGACGGCGCGGAGGCGCTTGAACGACTCTTCGGGGTGCAAAGCGATCCGACGTTGCCGTCGGTAATTCTACTCGACCTCAAACTTCCCAAAGTGGACGGCATTGAAGTTCTGAAGAAAATACGCGCGAACGAGCGGACAAAACTCATCCCGATAATTGTGCTCACGTCCTCCAAAGAAGAAGTCGATTTGGTGCGGAGTTACGAGAACGGCGCGAACAGTTACATCAGAAAACCCGTAGAGTTTAAGGATTTCCTCCGAGCCGTTAACCGGCTTGGCGTGTACTGGATGCTCTTGAACGAGCGGATACCGGAAAAATGAGCGAGCGGAACGAGAACATATTGCGTGTGTTGCACATCGAGGATCTCGAGGACGATTTCCTGCTCGTCAAGCGCGCGCTTCGCGAGACGTGGCGCGAGATCGAGGCGACGTGGACCGACACGGTCGAGGGAATCGAGCGCGCGTTCGCCAAGCGGGAGTTCGACGTGGCGCTGAGCGATTTCTCTATGCCGACGCTCGACGGGTTCGAGGCGCTCGAAGTGGTGCGACGCCTGGCGCCCGAGTTGCCGTTCATCGTCGTCTCGGGCGAGGTCGGGGAGGAGACCGCCGTCGAAGCGATGCGACGCGGCGCGAACGACTACGTGATGAAAAGTCATCTCAAGCGTTTGGGACCGGCCGTCGAGCGCGAGATCCGCGACGCCACCGTCCGTCGGCAGAAACGGGAAGCGGAACGCGTCCGCCGGGAATCCGAGCGAAGATTCCGAGACGTCTTCGAACGCTCGCTCGACGTCATCTTACTCGTGGACGCCGAGAG
>WJMR01000086.1 GCA_014727845.1 Ignavibacteriales bacterium | reverse complement strand
GCCGGAGGTTTTGGCACGCGCATCAGCGAGGAATCCCACCTCAAACCGAAACCGATGATCGAAATCGGCGGCAAACCGATCCTTTGGCACATCATGAAAATCTACGAGAAGCAAGGGTTCAGCGAGTTCGTGATTTGCCTCGGCTACAAGGGTTATATGATTAAGGAATACTTCATTAACTATTTCTATCATAACTCCGACCTCACGATCGACCTACAAACCAACGAGACGAAAATTCACCAAACCAACACCGAACGCTTCAAGGTTACGCTCGTCGATACGGGACTCGGCACGAAAACGGCGGGACGGCTAAAACGCATCCGCGAATACCTTGGCGACGAACCGTTCCTACTGACCTACGGCGACGGCGTAGCCGACGTCGATTTGCATAAGCTCCTCGAGCGACACAAAGCGAGCGGGAAAACCGTAACGCTCACCGCCGTTCAGCCCGTCGGCAAGTTTGGCGCGCTCGTCTTAAACGACGACGACGCCGTGACGATCTTCCACGAAAAACCCAAAGGGGATCGCTCGTGGATTAACGGCGGTTTTATGGCGATGGAACCGGGGATCTTCGACTACCTCGGCGACGACGCCGACGCAATGATGCTCGAAGACGCGCCGCTTGAAAACGTCGCCAAGGCGGGAGAGCTCGCCGCCTATAAGCACCGCGGATTTTGGAAATGTATGGACGCGCTCCGCGACAAAGAAGAGCTCGAACTCTATTGGCGAGAGGGGAGAGCCGGCTGGAAAATCTGGTGACCGTCGAGAAGCGCGCGCTCCAAAGGCCCGACGCCGGTATAAAATAGAAAAGGCGAAACGGAACCGGTCCGCTTCGCCTTTTTAACGTTTGGGTGGATCGGGCGATTAGTAGCCCATATCCATTCCGCCCATACCGCCGCCCGGCATCGCGGGCGCGGCGGGTTCGTCTTCCTTCTTCTCGTAAACGACCGCCTCGGTGGTGATGAGCAACGACGCGACCGACGCCGCGTTCTCGAGCGCGGTGCGGCTCACTTTCGTCGGGTCGATGACGCCCGCCTTCACGAGATCTTCGTAGGTTTCCGACGCCGCGTTGAAGCCGTAGTCGTCCTTGCCTTCTTTCACCTTTTGCAGAACGACCGAGCCCTCGATGCCCGCGTTGTTGACGATCATGCGGAGCGGCTCCTCGAGCGCGCGGACGACGATCTTAACGCCCGTCGTCTGGTCGAGGTTCTCGCCTTCGAGCTCGCCGATCGACTGCGCCGCCCGGAGCAACGACACGCCGCCGCCCGGTACGATGCCCTCTTCGACCGCCGCGCGCGTCGCGTGCAGCGCGTCCTCGACGCGAGCTTTCTTCTCCTTCATCTCCACCTCGGTCGAGGCGCCGATGTTGATAACCGCCACGCCGCCGGAAAGCTTCGCGCGACGCTCCTCGAGCTTCTCGCGGTCGTAGTCCGACGTCGTCTTCTCGATCTGTTGCGAGATCTCGTTGATCCGCTTCTTGATGTCCTCTTCCTTGCCGGCGCCTTCTACGATCGTCGTGTTGTCCTTGTCGATCGTTACGCGCTTCGCGGTTCCGAGATATTCGATCGTCGTGTTCTCGAGCTTGAAGCCCTTCTCTTCCGAAACGACCGTGCCGTTCGTAAGCACGGCGATATCCTCGAGCATCGCTTTGCGGCGATCGCCGAATCCCGGCGCCTTAACCGCGCAGACTTTCAGCGTGCCGCGCAGCTTGTTGACGACCAGCGTCGCCAACGCCTCGCCCTCGATATCCTCGGAGATGATGAGCAACGGTTTGCCGGATTGCGCCGTCTTCTCCAACACGGGCAGCAGATCCTTCATCGCGGAAATTTTCTTATCGTGGATCAGGATGTACGGATCGTCGAGAACCGCCTCCATCGTGTCCGCGTCGGTCACGAAGTAGGGGCTCAGGTAGCCGCGATCGAACTGCATACCTTCGACCACCTCGAGCGACGTCTCCGTCGTTTTCGCTTCTTCGACCGTAATGACGCCGTCTTTCCCGACTTTATCCATCGCGTCGGCGATCAGGTTGCCGATTTCCTTGTCGTTGTTCGCCGAGATGGAACCGACTTGCGCGATCTCGTCGCGACCGCCGATCGATTTGCTCATCTCCCGGAGTTTCTCGACGACCTTCTGAACCGCCAGATCGACGCCGCGCTTCAGATCCATCGGGTTCGCGCCCGCGGTTACGTTCCGCAAACCCTCGCGGTAAATCGCCTGCGCCAGAACCGTCGCCGTCGTGGTGCCGTCGCCCGCTACGTCGCTCGTCTTCGAGGCGACTTCGCGAACCATCTGCGCGCCCATATTCTCGACGGGATCTTCCAGCTCGATCTCTTTCGCGACCGACACGCCGTCTTTCGTTACCGTCGGCGCGCCGAATTTCTTCTCGATCACCACGTTGCGACCCTTCGGACCCAACGTCGTCTTCACGGCGTTCGCCAGTTTATCGACGCCTTTTTTCAGCTTGTTTCTCGCTTCGGCGTCAAATTCAATTAATTTAGCGGCCATATTGCTATGCTCCTATTCGTGTTCTTTCGTTGATTGAAAAACGGTTACTTCTCGATTACCGCGAAAACGTCGCTCTCGCGCATAATCAAATACTCGATGTTATCGACCGTCACTTCCGTGCCGCTATACTTCCCATAGAGCACGCGGTCGCCTTCCTTCAGCGTCGGCTTAATCTCTTTCCCTTCGTCGGTTACTTTACCCGGACCGACGGCGATAACCTCGCCCTCGATCGGCTTTTCCTTCGCCGTATCGGGGAGAATGATGCCGCTTTGCGTCTTCTCTTCGGCTTCCGCCGGCTTCACGATTACGCGATCCGCCAACGGCTTTAAGTTGATCTTGCCCATTGAGCAATCCTCCACTTATCCTATTTGTGGTTTGGTATTGTGATTATTTCTACTGGTAGTTCGCTTTTGCTATTTATTAGCGCTCACTATTAACGAGCGCTAATATAAGGAACGTAATCGCTTTTAGCAAGTGCTTTTATGAGAACTTGAAAAATGTTCGATTGATAAGACGACGCTAAACCAAAAAGGTTTCACGGTGGAACGGAAGTAAAGCCGCGAGCGCCGATATTTGGTTTATTCGTAGGAATTCCCCAACTTACTCGGCTTTTTGCGTTTTCCGTATGCTATCGCTCCGACAACATATAAAAGAAACGATTCGTCTCGCTTGGCCCGTTTCGGTCGCCCAGCTCGGGTGGGTGGCGATGTCGATCGTGGACACGATTATGGTCGGCAAAATCGGTCCCGACCCGATCGCCGCCGCCGCGCTCGGGAGCGGTTTCTTCAACGTCGTTTACGTCCTCGGTCTCGGCGTCTCCCTCGGCGCCACGCCCCTCGTCGCCATCGCCGTCGGCGCGAGGAACACGAAAAGCGCCCGCGCCATCTTCGAGCAGTCGTTCCTTCTCAATATGACGTGCGCCGTCGGGATGACGCTCCTCGTTTATTTCGGCGCCGACGTCATGTGGTATTTGAACCAACCCCCCGCCGTCGTCGAACTCGCCGTCGGCTATACGAAATGGCTCGCGTTTTCCGCGCTGCCGTTTATGTTTTTCCAAACATATCGACAGTTCCTCGAAGGGTTTTCGATTATGCGACCCGCGATGATCGCGCTTCTTACGGCGAACGTCGTGAACGTCGCCGTCAACTACGCGTTCATCTACGGCAACTGGGGCGCGCCCGCGTTGGGCTTGAACGGCGCGGCGATCGCCACGTTCCTCTCCCGACTCTACGCCGCCTTTTTCCTCGCGTTCGTCGCCTTTCGCCTCGACGGCATGTCGCGTCATCGTCCCTCGTGGCGAGCGCTTTCCCTCGACTTCCCCCTCGTCAAGAAAATCTTCGCTTTGGGGGCGCCGGGCGGCGTGCAGATGTTCTTCGAGGTCTTCGCGTTCGTAGCCGCCGGTTTCATGGTCGGCTGGATTGGGGCGAAGGAATTGGCGGCGCACTCCATCGCGCTGAACGTCGCCTCGGTCTCCTTCCTCGCGGCGACGGGCGTCGCGGCGGCGGGGAGCGTGCGCGTCGGCAACGCCGTCGGCGAGCGCAACCCCGTAAAAACTCGACGATCGGGATTCGCCGCGCTCGGCGTCGCCGCCGGATTTATGGGATTCGCCGCCGTCGGATTCCTCGTCTTCAACCGGGAGTTGGTCGCCGTTTTCGTGGACGATCCCGAGACGCTCCGCATAGCCGCCGCGCTTCTCCTCGTCGCCGCCGCCTTCCAGATATTCGACGGACTGCAAGCCGCCGGAATGGGCGTCCTCCGCGGCTTAACCGACGTGAAGGTCCCTTCCTACGTCGCCGTCGTCGCCTACTGGGCGATCACTTTGCCCGTCGGTTATCTTATGGCGTTCGTTTTCGGATGGGGTGTGTACGGCGTTTGGTTCGGATTCGTCGTCGGTTTGGTGAGCGTCGCGCTCACGTTAATCGTTCGCTTCAATTACTTGAGCAAGCGCGCCGACGAGATC